>JBASWO010000057.1:0-3313 GCA_049276515.1 Alphaproteobacteria bacterium | reverse complement strand
CATGCGGGTTGTGCACGATTTCATGGCGCACATAGATGGGCGGGCCGAACTTATCGAGTGCCATTTCGACGATCTCAATGGCGCGTTCAACACCGGCGCAGAAACCACGGGGCTGGGCTAAAATAACCTTCATTTTTCAGGGCCTTTTCTATCCAAAGCTTAATCGCGGCAATCTAGGAAAAAGGGTTCGGTTTGTAAACCAAAACCGTCCCTCTTTAGTTTCATGAGGCTAATTTTCTGCCTTTTTTCAAAGGCTTGTTACCAAGGCGTAACTGGGGCCAAGATGATTCGAAATTGCGTTTTTATGCTGATTCTATGCAGTCTTTGCATAGACGATACTGCTCGCAAAGCTCGTCTCGTAGGTGATATAATTCGACTCCAAGGCGAGCGAGAGGTTATGCACAGGCTTTTCGGACCCAATGTCACTCTCGATGTGACATGAAAGTTTTTCTTTGGACTTGAAAATAAAAAAACGAAATAAAATTACGCGACGTTTGGTGCCACATTTTGGTCAAATTTGGCTGAAAAATCAAAAAGGAGACGAGGTTAACCGCCCTCATTTCGACCTGTTGTCGATAGGTGACACTGCCACGATATGTGGTAGGATCATCTCCCTTCGGTCCTAGATGTAGTGGAAATTTCACATAATTCACAGTATACTTATCCACAGTTGTTGATAGTTTGCATTAAGAAAACTGTCTAGCTGTGTGGGAGGCAAGAATGTTTGACGTCATGCAGGTAGAGCGGGGTCCACATGTAGTTGTGGATAGATCGCGAGATAACGAATTAACCCGTTTCGGTATCGCAACATTAGAGGACCGCTATTTACTGCCTGATGAGGGTCCTCAGGATATGTTTGCCCGGGTCGCTATGACCTATGCTGATGACAGCGACCATGCCCAACGTCTTTATGACTATATCAGTAAGCTCTGGTTTATGCCCGCAACCCCCATTCTCAGCAATGGTGGCGCCAAGCGTGGTCTACCGATCTCATGCTTTTTGAATGAATGCTCCGATAGCCTCGATGGTATCGTCAATCTTTGGAATGAAAATGTCTGGCTTGCAGCCTTGGGTGGCGGCATTGGCTCTTATTGGGGCAATCTCCGTTCCATCGGCGAGCCTGTTGGCCGTAACGGTAAAACCTCAGGCATCGTTCCCTTCATTCGCGTTCAAGACAGTCTGACACTTGCTATCAGTCAAGGTAGCCTGCGTCGCGGTTCAGCAGCTTGCTATCTGCCTGTTAGCCATCCTGAAATTGAAGAGTTTATCGAAATGCGTCGCCCAACAGGTGGTGATGCTAATCGCAAAGCTCTTAACTTACATCATGGCATTGTCATTCCTGACGCTTTCATGCGCGCTGTCGAAAATGATGAAGAGTGGGCACTGACCAGTCCGCATAATGGTACGGTTATCAATCGTATCAGCGCACGTGCTCTTTGGATCCGTATTCTCACTGCACGCGTTGAAACCGGCGAGCCATACTTGTTGTTCATCGATAACGTCAACAAGGCTATCCCAGAACATCACAAACTGGCTGGCCTCAACGTTAAGATGTCGAACCTCTGCAGTGAAATCACATTGCCAACAGGTTTAGATAAAGATGGTCAGCAACGCACAGCAGTGTGCTGCCTCTCATCACTTAATCTCGAAAAATTCCTTGAGTGGGAAAATCATCCAACCTTTATCGAAGATTGCTTGCGCTTCCTTGATAATATTTTGGAAGATTTTATCAAACGTGCTCCCGACAGTATGTCCCGTGCACGTTACTCAGCTATGCGCGAACGTTCAGTTGGTCTTGGCGTTATGGGCATGCACTCCTTCTTCCAAAGCCAGAATGTGCCGATTGAAAGCGTGATGGCTAAGGTTTGGAACAAGCGTATGTTCCGCCATGTTAAGGGTCAGGCTGATGAAGCTTCGGTCAAATTAGCTGAAGAACGCGGCGCTTGCCCCGATGCTGCTGATTACGGCATCAAAGAACGCTTCTCCAACAAGATTGCGATTGCACCAACAGCGTCCATCTCAATCATTTGCGGCGGCGCAAGCCCAGGCATTGAGCCGATGGCAGCCAATAGCTATCTGCACAAAACATTGTCGGGCAGCTTTGCTGTACGCAATAAATATCTATCGCAAGTGCTCGCCAAGTATGGACGGGACGACGACGATACCTGGAGCGGCATCACCACGCGTGAAGGCTCTGTTCAGCATCTCGATTTCTTGTCCGAACATGAAAAGCTGGTCTTTAAGACGGCGTTCGAACTTGATCAACGTTGGATCATTGAGCTGGCCGCTGATCGCGCTCCGTTCGTCTGTCAGGCGCAGAGCTTGAACATCTTCTTACCAGCTGACGTTCATAAACGTGATCTGCATCAAATCCACTTCACCGCCTGGAAGAAGGGCGTGAAGAGTCTTTACTACTGTCGTTCGAAGTCCATTCAGCGTGCAGAGTCAGCAGCGAATATCGAAGATAAGCCAGCACAGCATGTGCCAGCGAATGACGATAAAGCTCTGCCCATGCAGCAGGAGATGGCTGAGGATAACAAGTACGAGGAATGCTTGGCTTGCCAATAACGTGACGTGCGGAGATTGTTATGTCGAACCATCAAGATGACATTATCACCGCGCCTCTGAGCCAAGCTATCGAAGACGCAATCCTGTTTGGCCATATCAAGGAATTAGATGCCATTCTCGATGTTATCGAGCATGACAAAGAATTTCCGAACGAATTACGGTATGGCTTGCAAGCATTACGCTATTTCCGGGCTCATTATGGCCGAGAAGGCGATATGGAGCCGACTGAGCAGTTACAAAAGCAGAAGGCCCTTGTTATGGAATCGGCCTGGGGCGCTGAGTTGCTCGATAAATTGCGCCGCGAGCATAAAATTGTGGCTTTGCGCCGCGCTTAAAGATTAAAGGTTTTCGATGACATACTCTGTGCCAGAAAAGGCAAAACTCTGGCGTGAAGGATGGGATGCATTCAAACGCACCTTCCTTGAGTTATTGCCGTGGATTGCGGGTCTTGCTGTTATTTTAGCGCTTGTGGATGCGCCCAGTCTTGCAGCTGATATCGAAGAAGCGCAAACCGCACTCCAATCTTTAGATCCAGGAAGTGAGGTGCTGCAAAAAGACGTTTCAACATCCCATATTCTTCTGAAGATTTTTGGCTCGCTTTGTCAGTTTGCAGGTTATTTCGTTTTTTCTGTCCTCTATCTGCGTCGTGAACCTATTTTGATGGTGCCAGCTTTTGAGCCGCAGCTCTTTCTGCGCTGGTTAGGGCAAGTTTTATTGGCAGCTCTCATCTTAATTGGTCTTGTGG
>JBASWO010000056.1:0-8855 GCA_049276515.1 Alphaproteobacteria bacterium | reverse complement strand
GTCAAATACAGTGCGATAGCCTTTATCTTCAGCGATCGATGTGCTCGGCTCAATATCAGCGGCAATATCAACTTCTCCGGCCTCTAACATCGCCATTTGGCCACCCATGGGGGCCTGTACGATCTTCATGTTTTTTAGGTTATTGGTACGCTGAATCTCTTTCAGCAGCGTATAGGTTGTCGATGGCTCAGGAAAGGAACTGATGCGAAGACCGTCGAGATCTTTGGGTTTTTTAATCAGCGGTACCTTAGGATCTTTTGCAACACCGCCGATGGCTAATTTTGTAAGCATCATAGCGACTGTTTTTCCAGGGCCGCCTTTATCGTGAGAGATGGCTGTGGCGACAGGATCGGCAACACCAAACTGTGCACTGCCACTTATAACGCTAGCGAAAACCTGATCTTCATTTCCGCCAAATTTAAGTTGAACATCCAGCCCGCGTTTAGCAAACAAGCCTTCTTCCATAGCAACGTAGAGGGGCAAATAAAGCAAAAAGCGCTCTTTACCAAATTGTACGATGGTTACTTTCTCAGGAGAGGAGTTTTGCGCAGAACTATGCGGTGAGGCGCAAACAATTAAAATAAACAGGATCAGAAAAAAAGAACTAATAGATTTCATAAGACCCCCCATAGACCAAGGAAGCCCTTATAACACTTTGGCTTTTAAACCACCATTCCGATTTCTTTAAGCTGCAAAAGCAATTCCGAAGCGTTTTGTGCAACACGGCTTTTAACTAAGCTTGCAATGCGGGCTTCAAGTGTATTGAAGCATTTGCGGAACTTCCATTCCATGACCTCGGTACTTGCTGCCGCCAAGGGATCATCAACAGGCCAATGAACACGGACCGGATCGCCTGGCCAGTTTCTGGGGCTTTCAAGACGTGCATGTTCTGACAAAGTCACAATGACATCGATTTTCAGGATATGAGCTGCAGCTAAAAACTCATTCCAGCCCTTACTATGCAACCCCCCTGTTGAGAGGCCTTCTGCCGCCAAGAGAGCTAAGGCATGGGGGTGCACTTCATGGCTAGGCTTTTGCCCAGCACTCCAAGCCCGGAACCGGCTGCCGCCCTTGTGGCGCAAAAGGGCCTCTGCGAGCACGCTACGGGCTGCATTACCGGTTGAGAGAAATAGGACGGTTAGGGGCTTGAGGCTCATCTTTTGTTTACCTTTTATGGGCAGCTAACAGCGAATCAATGCTTAACCACCCACTTGCTTACCCGCCCCCGATTCTTGGGGTCAATCACCTGCTTTCACAATTCCCCGGTCCGTTGCATCTAAGACTCACTTCAAGTAATAAAGTTTCATGACACAAGCTGCTCAAAACACTACATCACCCCTGCGCCTCACTTTACCTGACGGCAACGTCAAGGAATTTTCCGGGCCCGTAACAGGTTTGGAACTAGCATCCAGCATTGGTAAGGGCCTTGCTGCAGCTGCCCTTGCTATCAAATTGGATGGCGAGATGCGTGATTTGCTGCGTCCGATTGAACGCAGCGGCAAAGTGGAAGTAGTGACACGCAAGTCTGCAGATGGCCTGGAGTTGATCCGCCACGATACCGCACACATACTTGCTGAAGCTGTACAGGAATTATTTCCCGGCACGCAAGTGACGATTGGTCCCAATATTGAAAATGGATTTTATTACGATTTCGCTCGTGATACCCCGTTTAGCACCGACGATTTTCCAAAAATTGAAGCGAAGATGAAAGAAATTATCGCACGCGATACACCTTTGGTGCGGGAAGAATGGAAACGTGATGATGCGATCAAATTTTTTAATTCTAAAGGTGAAAAATATAAGGCTGAGTTGATCCAAGATTTACCCGCCAATGAAACCATCACGGTTTACAGTCAGGGCGGGCCCAATGACTGGAAAGATTTATGCCGTGGACCACATATGCCTTCGACCGGCAAAATCGGCACGTCCTTCAAACTTCTGAAGCTAGCCGGTGCTTACTGGCGTGGTGACAGTAAAAACGCCATGTTGCAGCGGATTTACGGTACCGCCTGGCGGGACGATAAGGAATTGCAGGCTTATTTGACGATGGTCGATGAAGCCGAAAAGCGCGATCACCGTAAAATTGGCAAAGAGCTCGATCTCTTTCACTTCCAAGATGAAGCCGCAGGCAGCGTCTTTTGGCATGCCAAGGGCTGGACGCTTTACCGCGCACTTGAAAATTATATTCGCCGCCGTCTTGACCAAGCCGGATATGTCGAAGTGCTTGCACCACAATTGATCGACAGCTCGATCTTCAAGGCTTCAGGCCATTGGGATCTCTACGGCGACAATATGTTTAAAATTACAGTGCCGTCGAAAAAAGAAGATGGTGAAAGCCCGGCTGAGCCTAAGCAAATTGGCGTCAAGCCCATGAATTGCCCAGGCCATGTGCAAATCTTTAAACAAGGCATCAAGAGCTACCGCGATCTACCTCTCCGTATGGCTGAGTTTGGTATGTGCCATCGCAATGAAGCGCATGGCGCCCTCCATGGCCTGATGCGCGTCCGCCAATTTGTGACGGATGACGCTCATATTTTCTGCAGCGAAGATCAGATCCAAACTGAAAGCGTACGTTTCTGTGAATTGCTACGTTCGGTTTATGCAGATCTTGGGTTTGAGATCGCACGCGTTCGCCTAGCTGACCGTCCTGAAAAACGCGTAGGCACAGATGCTATTTGGGATAAGGCTGAAAAAGCTTTGCATGAAGCGCTGAAAGCAGCGGGTCTTCCTTATGATATGAACCCTGGCGATGGCGCTTTCTATGGACCGAAGATTGAGTTTTATCTGAAAGATGCGATTGGTCGTGAATGGCAATGCGGTACGCTCCAGGTTGATTTCAATATGCCAGAACGTCTTGATGCGACTTACATTGGTGAAGATGGTCAGAAACATCGTCCTGTTATGTTGCACCGAGCCATTTTAGGATCGATGCATCGTTTCATCGGCATTTTGACCGAACATTATGTCGGTAAGTTCCCACTCTGGATGGCGCCTACACATGCCGTTATCTGCACCATCACCAATGATGCTGAAGATTATGCGAATGAAGTGTATGCAACGCTCATTAAAGCAGGCCTTCGCGTGCAGACAGATGTGCGCCCTGAAAAAATCAACGCCAAGATCCGCGATCATAGTCTACAAAAAGTGCCACTCATTTTGGTTGTTGGCAAAAAAGAAGCTGAGCAAAAGAGTGTTGCCTTGCGTCGTTTAGGTGGTGAAGCTCAGGAAATGATGAGCCTCGCTGACGCTTCTAAGAAACTAGCGACAGAAGCCTTGCCGCCAGATCTAGTGATCTAAGACTTCAATTGAGCGTGTGCTCGCATATATTTTCTTACTGTGGCGCGGCTAACACCAACCATAAACTCTGCTTTCCGTGCAGAAATATTCCGCCTCGTAACTAGCCAATTAAATATAACAACCCTCTTTTTATCTGGAGGCTTTCTACCAGGCCTTCCTTTGCCAATGTTACGACGTTGTAAGACGCCATAACTTACGCCGATCTCTCTTGCGGCCTGTCTTTGGCTCATAGTTTTGACGAGCTCAGCCGCCTTTTTTAAATCCTCAGATGTCGCCCTCTTAAAATCTCTAAACCTAATTCCTCTTCGATTAAGCGTGCGCTTACACACACCAAAAGCTAAAGCCGTTTCTTTTGGTGTATGGGTTCGCGCATAAGCTTGTGCAGCCGCGACATCAATTTGCTTACTAGAACTCATGATTATCCATTCTTTGAATGCCTTATATAGTAGAGAACACAAATAGTTGCGCCAATAGTCCCACATGCGGTTTTTACCCGGATTCAGTTGACGAAAGCCTTGTTTTCATTGATTGTGGGCGCCCTGCCGGGGGTTCGCCCTCTGCATATTATTAACAATGATAGGAGTTCAACATCCCTCGTCCACCGATTAGCCGGGACCGCCCTGAGGCTCCCCGCCGTGAAAAAGATGATGGCCCGCGCGTTAACGCCGGCATCCTTGCCAAACAAATTCGTGTTGTCGATGCCGCCGGTGAAATGCGTGGCGTTATGACTGTGCGCGAAGGCATCGTCCTCGCTGAGGAAGCCGGACTTGATCTCGTTGAAATTTCTCCGAATGCGGAACCACCCGTTTGTAAGGTTCTCGATTACGGAAAATACAAATATGAAATGCAAAAGAAGGCCGCTGAAGCTCGCAAAAAGCAAAAAGTTATTGAGCTGAAAGAAATCAAGCTGCGTCCTACGATCGATGACCATGATTTTCAGATTAAAATGAAAAGCGCGCGTTCGTTCTTAGAAGAAGGCGACAAAGTCAAAATCACACTACGTTTCCGTGGTCGTGAAATGGCTCATCAAGAAGTCGCTCAGCAGATCATGACTAAGGTTAAAGGTGAATTGGATGCTTTGAGCCGGGTGGAATCAGAACCCAGCTTTGAAGGACGCCAAATGATCATGATCCTCGCCGCTAAATAAGCTGATATGCAAAGCGTTAGCACCATTCGCGACCTGCGACTTGCCTTACTCAAATGGCGAGAAGCTGGCGAAACGGTAGCGTTTGTTCCCACAATGGGCGCTTTGCATGAAGCTCATTTATCCTTAGTCCGCGAAGCTAAAAAATCATCCAAGCGCGTCGTTGCATCGGTTTTTGTTAATCCCTTGCAATTTGGCCCCAAGGAAGATTTTAAAACCTACCCGCGCCAACTGGATAAAGATCAGCAACTTCTTTCTGAAGCAGGTTGCGATCTTTTGTATTCACCAACTAGCGATGAAATGTATACGCGGGATTTTTCAACGAAAATTGATCCAGGGCCCATGGCAACCATTCTAGAAGGTGCTTTCCGTCCGCACTTCTTTTATGGCGTCTCAACTGTTGTTATGAAGCTCTTACTTCAAGTGATGCCAGACATCGCTTTCTTTGGCGAAAAAGATTATCAGCAGCTCTTAATCATCCAGCGTATTGTTTATGATCTGGATTTACCGGTGCACATTGTTGGGTTACCGATTGTCCGTGATACAGATGGTCTCGCTCTCTCAAGTCGCAACGCTTATCTCTCAAGCGATGAGCGCAAGCGAGCTGTAGCTCTGCCCAACACGCTAAAATCTTGCATTGAAAAAATGATCAAGGGCGAGACAGTTGATACCGCTCTCAAAGCCGGCCGCGCGCAATTAGAGGCAGCTGGATTTACGGTTGATTACCTAGAATTGGCAGATAGCCAAAATCTTTTGTCCCTCAAAGAGCTGAGAGCACCCGCACGTCTTTTAGCGGCTGCCCGCATTGGATCCACGCGGCTCATTGATAATATGGCAGTTGAATAAGGTTGACTTAGGACGAGAACTAAAGTAGAACATTTGAGCTTGTTTTGTTCTATACCCGTTTCCAGGGGTTTTCCATGCTCACACGCAAACAAAAAGAATTACTGCTCCTGATCCGTGACCGTATGGCAAATGACGGCGTGCCGCCATCCTTTGATGAAATGAAGGATGCGCTCGGCCTACGTTCTAAATCTGGCATTCACCGCTTGATCACAGGTCTTGAAGAGCGTGGCTTCATCAAACGTTTGCCCCACCGAGCACGTGCCTTAGAAATTACCCGCATGCCAGAAGGCATGGAATCGAAGCCCAACAAATCATCAAGCCGCAAGACCCGTTTACCTTCCGACATGCCAAGCATGGGTGCTATAGCAGCACATAGTGTGACCCTGCCCCTTTATGGTCGTATTGCAGCCGGCACACCCATTGAAGCCCTGCGCGATCCCAATACTCATATTGATGTTCCTATGGCGCTGATTTCAACACGCGGTCGTTTTGATGCGTCTGAGCATTACGCATTAGAAATTTCTGGTGACTCAATGATTGAGGCCGGAATCATGGATGGTGACCGTGTCATCATCAAAAAATGTGATACGGCTGAAAATGGCGCGATTGTTGTAGCTCTTGTTGAAGATAACGAAGCAACGCTCAAATATCTACAACGCAAGAGCGGTCAAATTGACTTAGTACCTGCCAATAAAAACTATAAAACCCAGAGCTTTCCGCCTGACCATGTTAAAGTTCAAGGACGTTTGGTTGGCCTTGTTAGGCAGTACTAATTATTTCACTTTCCGTCTGAAAATATCGCGATCCAACATGCCGGGCTCTGTCGCTTCGCGCCAAATCTGCTCAAGTCGTGTGGGAATTTGTGGCACAAGATACACCACAGCAAAAGCACAGAAAATCCAATAAACGACATTTTCGGCGTTGTGAAAATCAAGATCAATTTTGAAATTGAATCTTTCTGACAAAACCCAAAAACCTAAAACAAATAGAGCTAGCAATGTGGCGCTATAAAAAAGACAAGCGACCATTTCTTGAACATTGTGTTTCCGAGGAATACGATTTTTGAAGAGAGCAATGAAGTGTATAAAGAAACCCACGAAAAAGAGAATGCCGTGATAGATAAGATGCACGGATAATAAACCCCACAAAGGGGCTACAAAAACCAAACCAAAACCACCTAAATTACCCATGGCACGCTCCACATTAACGAGACGCCCAGATTAGGGCCTTCTTGCGCTCTTTTCCAGCCTAGCGCGCCGATCTTGCGCCCCCTTTTAAGCCCGATACCCTTAATCCTCATAGGTTCTTTATGGGTGCAGTCCCTTTCAGGATGGGTTCACAGATGGAAAAGAAACTTATAAGGTGAGGTTTCTTTATTAAGTGTTGCAGGATTTTGCCGATGTCTTCTAAGGGACCCGTTATTGTTCGTTTTGCCCCCTCGCCGACGGGATTTTTACATATCGGTAGCGCTCGAACAGCTTTGTTTAACTGGCTTTATGCCAAACATACGAAAGGCAAAATGCTTCTTCGTATTGAGGACACAGATCGTGCACGCTCTACGCCTGAATCTGTACAAACTATTTTGGAAGGCATGACCTGGCTTGGGCTTGATTGGGAAGGTGAAGCCATCTCCCAATTTGATCGCTTCCAACGCCATGCTGACGTTGCTAAACAAATGGTTGCCAACGGCACGGCCTATTATTGCTATGCCACGACAGAAGAACTCGATGCCATGCGCGCCGAGCAAAAAGCTAAGGGTTTGCCACAACGTTATGATGGACGTTGGCGTGATCGACCAGCAAGTGATGCACCACCGGACGGCAAACCCGTTATTCGTCTTAAAGCGCCTCAAAGCGGTGAAACAACAGTTGATGATCAAGTAATGGGCAGCATCACCGTTCAAAATACGCAGCTTGATGACATGGTTCTCTTAAGAGCTGATGGCACCCCCACTTATATGCATGCCGTCGTTGTTGATGATTATGACATGGGCATTACGCATGTTATTCGCGGCGACGATCACATGACCAATACCTTCCGCCAGGTACAAATTTACAAAGCAATGGGATGGCCCATTCCAACTTTTGCCCATCTACCTATGATTTTAGGACCTGATGGCGCCAAACTGTCCAAACGTCATGGTGCGCCAGCCGTCGCCGATTATCGCGAACGCGGTTACTTACCAGAGGCTATCCGCAATTATCTCTTGCGCCTTTGTTGGGCTCACGGAGATGACGAAATCATTTCTCTTGAGCAAGCTATTGAATGGTTCGATTTCGATGGGATCGGCAAATCACCAGCCCGTTTTGACTTTGTCAAACTTGGCAGCATCAATGCTCACTATATCAAGCTCAGTGACGATAACCGCCTTGCAGAACTTGCTAAAGTTTTCTTAGAACGCACACTCAGTCGTACTTTGACAGGTTCTGAAGGTGAGCTTTTGGTTCGCGCCATGCCAGATTTAAAACCGCGCGCGCAAACTATTGTTGAGATTGCTGAACAAGCCGTGTTCTATTTCCACAAAGGTGCACTGCCTTTAGATGACAAGGCTAAAAAACTGATTACACCTGAAAGCACTCAACATTTGAAAATTCTGGCTACGCAAATGCAAGGTTTAGACAATTTCACATCTGAAAAAATCGAAGGTCTCTTTCGCACCTATGCTGAAGAGAAGACCTTGAAACTTGGCTCCTTGGCGCAGCCTCTGCGGGCCGTTTTAACCGGCTCCACCGTCTCACCGCCCATCTTTGGCGTGGCCGCTCTTTTAGGCAAAACCGAAGCCTTAAGCCGTATTCAGGCCCATATCAGCGATTAACCCAATATTAGCGTCTTTTCGGCATAACTATCGGTTAACAAACGCACTTTGCGCGTCTGGCTAAAAGTTTTTAGGCTTGGCGTGCCCCACCTTCGATTATACCCCCGAGGATAATGCCATGGCCGATGCACCCAAAAAAACCGTCACCTTGACTGATGACGCGACCGGCAAAAATTATAAGCTCAATGTCATGTCAGGCAGCACAGGTCCTGACGTCATCGACATCCGCAAGCTTTATGGCGACAGCGGCATGTTCACCTTTGATCCTGGCTTTACATCAACAGCATCATGCGAATCCAAAATCACTTTCATTGATGGTGACAAAGGCATTCTGCTGCATCGCGGCTACCCGATCGATCAATTGGCTGAGAAAAGTGACTTTTTAGAAGTCGCCTATCTTCTTCAATATGGTGAGTTACCCAACAAGAAAGAAAAAGAAGATTGGGTTAAACATATTACCTATCACACCATGGTGCATGAACAGCTGATTAGCTTCTATAGCGGTTTCCGCCGCGATGCACATCCGATGGCCGTTATGTGCGGCGTCGTTGGTGGTTTGGCAGCGTTCTATCATGACTCACTGGATATCCAAGATGAGAAGCAACGTGACATTTCATGTCACCGTCTGATTGCAAAAATGCCAACGCTTGCAGCGATGGCTTACAAATATGCGATGGGCCAGCCTTTCGTATATCCACAAAACAGCCTCTCTTATGCTGAGAACTTCCTTTATATGATGTTCTCAGTTCCAGC
>JBASWO010000055.1:0-2860 GCA_049276515.1 Alphaproteobacteria bacterium | reverse complement strand
GCAATTCAGTGAAGTTGATCCCGCAGATTTTTCATTGACCAATATTGAAGGCGCGTTGGCAACCGAAGAGCGCGGGCTGGATTTTGATGCCGCACGCAAACATTTCCGTCAGATCCTGGGCCCCGCTTTACACTTGAATGAAAAAGTAACACACGTGCGTGAAACACCCTCGCATGTCGAATTGGGCGGTGAGACATTCGATTTAGTGATCAACTGTACATGGTGCTCTCTGGATACCGGCCATGTCGTTCCCGGCCTTTTCTTTGAACCTACAACGCTTTTCTACTATGAAGCGACCGAGCCTTTCTACGGGGCGTTAACGACAATGGATGGCAATTGCTTCTCGGTCTACCCCTACGAGAAAAACATCTACACGCTGTCACATGTTAAATATACACCGCGCGGTCAGTTTAATAATTTTGAAGCAGCTAATGCCGTTAACAACAATATGACCCAAGGTTATTTCAACGCTATTCGTGAGCAAATGGTGAAAGAAGTAATCTATGAATTTCCGTCATTCCTTGACCGCTTCCGTTATGTCGATGTGCAAAAATCGGTAAAGACAAAATATGTCAACGAACGCGCCAGTCGTGAGACCATTGTTTCACGTCAGGATAAAATTATTAATGTGCTTTCGGGTAAAATTGATACTGTCTTTGTTGCTGAAGATATTGTGCTGGAGATGGTCCGCACTCTCGAGATGTACGAACAGGAAAGACATGTGGCATGAGCAGCAGTAAGTCTGCATTGATCGGCCATACGGGATTTGTTGGCTCTATTCTGAAGGCAACAGGCGCTTACACACATTTCTACAATTCTTCTAATATTCAAGACATTGAAGACCACGAGTTCGACACGATTACTTGTGCCGGTGCACCTGCTGCTATGTGGATCGCCAATGCTAAGCCGGATGAAGATTTGAAGAATATCCAAAGCCTTATACGCAATCTTAAGCATACGTGCGCAAAACACTTCTTTCTGATTTCTACAATCGCTGTATTTCCTGAACCACGCAATGTTGATGAAAATACGCCTGTCAAGCTGGAGGGTCTAACACCCTATGGCACCCACCGTCACGAACTGGAAATTTTTGCCAGAAACCATTTTGCTAGCAGCAGCATTGCGCGCTTGCCCGCTTTGTTTGGTCCGGGATTAAAAAAGAACGCGCTTTATGACTTGATTAATCTGAATAATCTCGATCAGATCCCTATGGACGGTGTGTTCCAGTGGTATAATGTCAGCAATCTATTCCGAGATTTACAGCATTGCGCCGATCTGCCTCTTATTCATCTGGTAACAGAACCGATTTCGATACGAACAATAGTTCAGCGCTTTTTCCCTGATAAAGTAAATGTTGGCCGCAACGGAAATGCCCCGAACCAAGACATACACACAATCCATAGCAACAGATTTGGTGCTAAAAAGCCGTACATTGCCGATGCTAAAACAATTCTGGAAGAACTCGGCCGCTACATTGAAGCTGAGCACCGCGGTTTACGTCATAGAATTGCCTGATGCCTTTTGCGATTTCAAATATTTTATGGCCGGCAGAACTGGATGAACAAGCTCTACTGCTTGCTCGTAAATGTGGTGCTGATGGCATCGAGGTTGCACCCACACGCATAGCACCTTGGTCAGAACTGACAGCTAATGCCGCGCGATGCTATCGGAAGCAGCTGGAAGATATCGGACTAAAGATTCCATCCATGCAGGCCATTTTATTTGGAAGGCAAGATGCTACTTTATTATCTGATAAAGAAAGTTATCAACGTTTTGTCGAGCATATACTTTTTGTTGCAGATCATGCTGTTGAGCTTGGTGCAAAGCGCATGGTTTTCGGTGCACCGAAAAATCGCTTGCGTAACACGCTCTCTTCCAATGATGCGATGCAACTAGCTAGTGAACGTCTTCGCCCTGTTAGCGAGCACCTACATGCGCGTGGCGTTGCATTGGTTATCGAGCCAGTGCCGGCATCTTACGGATGCGATTTCATCAATAAGGCCGCCGAAGCTGCTAAGCTTGTCCGCATGATCGATCATCCTGGCATACGCTTGCATTTGGACACAGGAGCACTGATAGTATCGCGGGAAAGCGCTAAAGATATTGTCGCAGAACATCACGATATTCTTGCTCATGTTCATGTATCTCGCCCCGAACTAGCGGCAGTGACCGACGTGCTTCCAATCGATAACGAACTTGCTGGCGCTTTGACTCAAGCCAACTATCAGGGCTGGGTTAGTATTGAAATTTCTACTAAGGAAAATGCGCTCACTTGTATTGAACGCGCCCTTACCGTGACACGCATGGCTTATAAGGCGTTTTCTCACGCGGCTTGAACTTTCGAACGATTTGACTTACCAAAGCTCAGTTACCCGCCTTATTAGGATTTAAAAATGGCCACCAAAGCACTAATTACTGGCATTACCGGCATGGTTGGCTCCCATTTGCTGGATTATTTGCTCGAGAATACGGACTGGGAAGTGCACGGCCTTTGCCGCTGGCGTAGCCCTTTCGATAATGTTGGACAGCATCTTGATCGAGTTAATCGCGGTGATCGTGTTTTCATTCATTACGGCGATCTCAATGATGAAGGGTCACTCCTCAATGTCGTTGAGAAAGTCCGTCCTAATTATGTTTTCCACTTGGCCGCACAAAGCTATCCCCAAGTCAGCTTTGCTGCACCTTTGGATACTTTGAACACCAATATTCTCGGCACCGCGCGCCTCCTTGAGGTAATCAAACGTGCATCCAAAGATGCCATCATCCATGTCTGTTCATCATCAGAGATTTTTGGTCGTGTGCCGAAAGAATTTTTGCCTATTAAGGAAGACTGTTCGTTCCATCCAGCCTCACCCTATTC
>JBASWO010000054.1:0-52952 GCA_049276515.1 Alphaproteobacteria bacterium | reverse complement strand
GTGCATAGCTGCGATCAATCACACCACTGGGTAGATGCCAGAGCAGATTGACTACATATTCACCACAAAGCCTCTTATAAAGGGGGGCTAAACGCGGCCCAATCCCACGTAGGTTGGTTATCGGGCTAAAGAGGGGAAATAGAATGCTGGGGCGCATGGCTCTAACTCTGGCATTATTATAGGATTTAATATAGAGAGTTGGCTGAATTTTGCGGAGCCTAAATGTGAGTGAAGATAAACGCCGCGAGAGGCTGCGATTTCGCAGCTGGCACCGGGGTACACGAGAAATGGATTTGCTGCTCGGCTCATTTGCCGATGAGCATGTGCCTGCTTTTTCGCAAGAACAACTTGACCTTTATGAGCTGCTTTTAGAGCAGGCTGATCCTGATTTGTATAATTGGATTATTGGGAGTGCCACTGTACCCCCTCAATTTGATAATGATGTTACGCAAAAACTCTGTAAGCATTCTTATGCAGGCCGACGGACCATCTAATGTTCGCCTCAGCTTTTGATCCCGCCCAAGCCGGTCGCAGTACGATTGCCGGTGCACCGTCTGGCCACGATGTACGTGTTTTGGCAGAAATCGCAGCGCGCGCACAGGGTAAGCCCTTAATCCATGTTGCCTTGGATGATGTGCGCGCGGCAGTCATGGCTGATGCTCTCGCTTTCTTTGCCCCACATTGTGAGGTCATATCTTTTCCAGCATGGGACTGTTTGCCCTATGACCGGATTTCTCCACATGCTGATATTATCAGTGAGCGTATAACGGCTCTGAGCCGTCTCGGTGCTCCCTTCAAGCGTCCTTGCATCGTGCTGACGACAGTCAATGCCATTATTCAGAAAACTCTACCGCCTGAGATATTAAAGCTAGCCAGTTTGCAAGCTGCAGTTGGAAGCGAGTTGCCGGTTGAGAGTTTGCGTCAATTTTTGGCAGCAAATGGGTATATGTCAGCCGGCACTGTACGTGAGCCTGGAGAATTTGCGGTGCGCGGCGGCATCGTTGATTTGTACCCACCTGGTTATGATGCGCCCTTACGCCTCGATTTCTTTGGAGACGAAATTGAATCGATAAGACAATTTGATCCTTTAACTCAAACGACAACGGATAAAATCAATAGCTTTCGTTTGGGACCCATATCTGAGGTCTTGCTCGATGAAAAATCTATTGCTCAGTTTCGCTCTGGCTACCGTGAATTGTTTGGCGCTGTAACGGACAGCGATCCTCTTTACGAATCTGTAACAGCTGGTCGCAAATTTCCTGGCGTTGAACATTGGCTCGGCCTTTTTTATCCGCAGCTTTACAGCCTTTTTGATTATTGTCCTCAATCTCCCGTGACATTTGATTATCAAGCCGATGAAGCGATTAAATCGCGCATGCAGCAGATTGATGATTTTTATCAAGCGCGTATGTCGCTTTATGAGGCAGCTAAAAGAGCGAAGAAGAAGGATCAACCTGTTGCTGTCTATAAACCTGTACCTGCAGCACGCCTTTATATGGAAGCGGCTGCATTAGAAAAAATGTTAGTTGGGCGTGCGCTTGGTCTATTATCTCCCTTTCAAGAACCTGAAGCGCCGAAAGTTATTGATGCACAAGGTCGGAGGAGGCGTGATTTTGCTGATGCGCGTGCGCAACAAGAAACAGATCTCTATGGAGCTCTGCAGGCTTTCATCAGCGAGCAACAATCTATCAATAAACGCGTAGCGCTTGCTTGCTATAGCCAAGGTTCAGCTGACCGGCTTTCTCATCTTCTCAAAACCCATAATATGTCGGTGACAAATGTGGCCGGTAACTGGGATGATGTTCGCAAATTAGATCCCAAGCTTATTAGTCTCATTATTCTCGGCTTTGAGCATGGCTTTATCTCTCCTGATCTTGCCCTGATTACCGAGCAAGATATCTTGGGCGATCGCTTGGTGCGGCCAGCGCGCAAACGTAGAGCCTCTTCACAATTTCAACTTGAGTTGGGCTCGCTCAATCCAGGCGATTTTGTCGTGCATGCTGAACATGGCATCGGCCGTTATGAGGGCTTAGAAACAGTCACGGTCCTCAATACTGCGCATGATTGCGTGAAATTGATTTATGACGGCAACGACAAGTTATTTGTACCCGTTGAAAATCTCGACATGTTGACGCGCTATTGCTCGGCCGAAATTGGAGCTGTGCTTGATAAGCTCGGAGGCGCTGGTTGGCAAAACCGTAAGGCCCGCGTTAAGCGTCGCCTCAAAGATATGGCTGAAGCTCTGATGAAGATTGCCGCTGAACGCGAAGTGAAAAAAGGCGAGATCATCACTGTTCCTGAAGGGGCTTACCAAGAATTTGCAGCACGCTTTCCTTATCCTGAAACCGAAGATCAGGCCAAGGCCATGGATGATGTCTTGGTCGATTTAGCTACGGGCAGGGCGATGGACCGTTTGGTCTGCGGCGATGTGGGCTTTGGTAAAACAGAAGTTGCGTTACGTGCGGCCTTTGCAGCAGTTCAGGCTGGATTGCAAGTGGCTGTGGTCGTACCCACAACCTTATTGGCGCGACAACATTTTAATAATTTCACAACGCGCTTTGCTGGTTTTCCGGTACGCATTGCCCAGCTTTCGCGCATGGTTTCTCTCAATGACGCCAAGCAAACCCGCGATGAACTCAAAGCGGGCAATGTTGATATTGTTGTCGGCACCCATGCTCTTTTAGGAAAAGATGTCGGGTTTCGTAACCTTGGCTTACTCATCATCGATGAAGAGCAACATTTTGGAGTAAAGCAAAAAGAACGTCTCAAAGAATTACGGGCTGAGGTTCACGTCTTAACACTCACAGCCACACCTATTCCGCGTACATTGCAATTGGCTTTAGCGGGGGTGCGTGAGCTGAGCCTTATTACAACACCGCCTCTTGATCGGCTTGCGGTTCGCACCTTTGTATTACCTTATGATCCCATGGTGATACGTGATGCCATTATGCGTGAGCATTTTAGAGGCGGCCAAAGCTTTTATGTCTGTCCCCGCATCGATGATCTGGCCAATGTTACAGAAGAGCTCAAAAAATTAGTGCCTGAAGTCAAGATGGTGGTCGCACATGGCCGGATGAGCCCAACGCAATTGGAAGACATCATGACGGCGTTTGATGCCAAGCAATATGATGTGTTGCTGGCAACCAATATCATTGAATCTGGCCTTGATATACCCAACGCCAATACAATGATTATTCATAGGGCTGATATGTTTGGATTAGCCCAGCTTTATCAATTACGGGGTCGTGTTGGTCGCGCCAAATTGCGCGGCTACGCTTACCTTACCTATGCACCCAATATGATGCTCTCGAACACGGCGCAGCAAAGATTGGAAGTTATCCAGACACTTGATCAATTGGGTGCCGGCTTTCAGCTTGCCAGCCATGATATGGATATTCGTGGCGCTGGAAATTTATTGGGCGAAGAGCAGTCTGGCCATATCCGTGAAGTGGGTGTCGAGCTTTATCAACAAATGCTTGAAGATGCTGTGGCTGCTGCCCGCGCAGGAGGCGTGGATGTCGCGGATGAGCGTTGGACGCCGCAAATTAATCTTGGCATGTCTGTTCTTATCCCTGAGACTTATGTATCTGATCTCAACGTAAGGTTGGGCCTATATAGGCGTCTATCGGATGTCATGGATAATGAAGAAATTGATGCCATTGCAGCAGAGATGATTGACCGTTTTGGTCCTTTGCCGTCAGAAGTTGAAAATCTTCTGCAAACTGTTGCCGTTAAAGTTCTCTGTCGTAAGGCGGGGATCGAGAAGGTTGATGCAGGGCCCAAAGGCGCTGTCATGGCGTTTCATAAAGATAGGTTCTCAAAACCTGAGCGCCTTATTGAATGGATCACCAAGCAGGGTGGAACAGTCAAAGTGCGTCCGGATCAAAAGCTGGTTCTGATGCGCGCTTGGGATGATACGGCGCAGCGCCTCGGCGGCATGAAAAAGACATTGGGTGAATTGGCGGCGTTAGCGGCATAAACTATAATCTATACTCTAAAGGTTTTCTTCCCAGGTTGCGCACAATCGCCTGCGTTATTCCATAAAGGACAGCGCCCATCCCAAGACCAAAATTTAAGCCTGCGAAACCGCCCATCACCGCAGCTGGTATGGCGGCTATGCTAAAAACTTCTTGTTGTGTAAGGGCCCAGACACTGATGACGCTACTAACAGCACCAGTGCCGCCAATCATAATACCTTCGGCACGTGTTGGCATGGGTGCTGCAGCGTTACGGCGCTCTAATTCTTGTACCACGAGATCTGGCTTAATGGCTTGATCGTTCGTTGACATACGCACCCCTCAATAAAATTAAAAGAATGACTTTAAGATAAGCCCATAAAATAAAAGCGGTCAAACAGGACCGCTTTTTAAAGGTATTAGAAGATGTCTTTTGGCTTAAACAGCCAGCACAGCTTGGGGAATACGGAATCTATGCTCTGCGCCGCGGCCTGGTTCAAATTGTAAATATTCTGGTCGAGATTGTGGGGTGTCACCCATCAACGGCGATGCAACGACATCAAATCTTTCTCCAGCAATATTACGGATAGGGGTAGAACCACCGATAGAAGCGCGGTCGTAAAGGAACCAGTCGTGTGGTTCATAAATACGCTCCCCCTGAGGTCTGCCTGTTTCATCAGCAGCAATTTTGAAAAAACGGCATGCAACTGCATTATCAGGCGCTTTAATAGTTACAGCGCCATTAGGCAATTCGACAAGTTGTGGCGGCGTTTTCTTATCGATAACGATGATTTTAGATGTTTTACGAGCAGCGCTAGGCGGAGCTTCAGGATCCAAAAAATAAAATTCTGCAAAATGGCGATAGCCAGTCACTTTATGTTCCCTCCATGCGGAACGAAGGCGAACCTAAAGGTACGCTATGGCGAAATTATGACGCAGATTTGAAAGTCTGGTTAATGCGTGACGTGCATTAGACAACTACTTGTTGTTTTTGATAAATTAACCGCAGCCGAAATGAAAATTTCTATCTGTTGCGCTTCTGCACAGCCATAATTTTCTCAGCTTTAACCTTATCAACCCACCATCCCGAAACGGCATCTAGGCCGTATTTAGGGGCGATTGCAGGCTGACCAAACATATCCCAATAGGCAATACGGAATGAGCCAATATGCCAATGCGGTATGACGTAATATTGCCAGAGTAGAACGCGATCAAGAGCTCGGCACAAGGTGACGAGTTCTTCCCGGCTTTTTGCTTTGACGAGTTTATCAACGAGCGCATCCACGACAGGATCGCGTACGCCGATCAGATTACGGCTTCCTTTGACGTCAGCATTATAAGATGACCAAACATCATGCTGTTCATTGCCAGGCGACAAAGATTGCGCAAAAACACCAACTGTTACATCAAAATCAAAGCTATCGGTACGGCTTTGCATTTGCGAGGTATCAACAATACGGAAGGTTGCTTGAATACCCAAACGTTCAAGATTGCGGAGGAGAGGTTGAATCCAACGCTCGAACATAGGTTCAGCATCTATAATCTCGAAGGTAAAAGGCTTGCCTTCGGCATTCACGAGCTTGCCACCCTTGAGTGTCCAGCCGGCTTCTTTGAAAAGCTCTAAAGCTTTGCGCATATTCTCGCGATTATCACCACTGCCATCGGTGGTGGGGAGTTTGAATTCTTTTGTGAAGACCTCGTCTGGTACCTTACCTTTGTAGGGCTCAAGAATTTTGAGCTCATCGGCTGATGGCAGACCTTTGGCGGCCAGTTCTGAATTTTCAAAGTAGCTGGCTGTGCGTTTGTAAGCCCCATAGGCGACATTTTTATTCGACCATTCATAATCAAACGCATAACCCAAAGCTTCACGGACGCGGCGGTCTTGGAAGAGAGGTTTGCGCGTATTAAAGATAAAGCCTTGCATGCCAGCGGGGAGTTCGTTCTTAAGCTCCTGCTTTTTAATCAAACCTTGTTTGATGGCGGGTGTGTTGTAATCAAGCGCCCAGTGCTTGGCGATATTTTCGAGACGAAAATCATAGCGACCGGCAAAGAAGGCTTCGAGTGCAACGGTTGCATCACGATAATAGTCATAGCGAATGGTATCAAAATTATCGCGGCCTTTATTGATGGCCAAATCTTTTGCCCACCAATCCGTGACGCGCGAGAAGGTGATACTGCGGCCTGGCTGCACATCACTTATTTTATAAGGACCGCTACCAACAATAGGCTCTAAAGTTGTGGCGCCAAAATCTTTTCCTTGCCAAAAATGTTTAGCGATGACGGGAAGCTGGCCCATAATCATGGGCAATTCTGTGTTGGTTGTATCTTTAAATGTAAACTTAACTTCGCCAGGACCTAGCTTTTCTGCCTTCACCACTTCTTTGTAGTAGCTGCGATAAAAAGGGTGGCCTTTGGTCTTGAGCGTTTCAAAAGAAAAAATGACATCATCGACAGTGATTGGCTTACCGTCATGAAAACGTGCTTCAGGTCTTAGTTTGTAAGACACCCAGCTACGATCGGGTGCGATGGTTACAGTTTCGGCGACCCAACCATATTGGCTGAACGGCTCATCCAAAGATGAGGCCATCAGTGTTTCAAAAACAGTTGCTGCTCCTGCTGCGGCTACACCTTTGAGGGTATAGGGATTGAGCGTATCAAAAGTCCCAAGACCGGAGAGACGCATCTCGCCACCTTTAGGGGCATCAGGATTGGCATAATCAAAATGCTTAAAGTCTGCGGGGTATTTTGGATCACCGTGAAGGGCAATGCCATGTGATGCGGCGTGAGCCGAAAAAGAGCCGAGCAATAAAACTGCCCAAAGGAAGAGGCGCATCATTTCCGTATCTGCATCAAATCAACAAGATTATGCCAGCGATGTGAGGATAAGAGCTGAGCATAAACCAATCCCAACCAGCCTTTGCGGCGCCATTCGAGCAAAATATTATCAGGTAAAGCATCGAACTTCTTGGGATCGATAACCAAAAAGCCACTCAGTTGAAGTTTGTTGCCATCCCGCGTGTCAATTTGTGCGTCATTGGTTGTGAGCATGTCATACTCTTTAAGGGCTTTGACAAACTCATCTGTCGCTTCGCCTTGTTGGCGGAGTGCGGCACAAAATTCCATGGCACTTTTTGTAAAGGTGCTGGGTTGGCCGCCCTCAAACAACGGGTATTCACCTTGTTCGCCAAGCATGTCGCTCTTTTCATCAATACAGAGGACAAACTGCTTTTGCTCAGGGTCATCCATGAGGATAAAGGGATAGCGGCGTACATAAGCAGGTAGATAAGCGCCGTTCAGCCAACGTCCTTCACCATCTAAAAATAAATTTGTATCGTTCTTCAATCCAACAACAGCTGCTGGAATAGGTGATGGACCTGCTGCAAAAACGATAGGGTAGTAGGCAGCTGCCATAGGAAACTCATCAATCAGAAGAGGAATGGCATTGGTCTTGGCTGCAAAATTGAAGTGGCTAGGGCGCGATAAGCGCAAGTTCTCATCCTTGGCGCGATCCAGGGGGCGAGGCGATGCGTAGAACATCGGCATCGAGTTATTATCAAGGGTGGCTTGTGGCGTAGGATTGGCCATGAAATCTCCGTAAGAATCTTACTCAAACAATTATCAGGAATTACACAAAAAAGCTACTAGTTGAATTCGGCAATGCGCCCAGGAAACCAGAGGCGACCCTCTTTATCCTCAATCTCAATAAGCCATAAATCAGGATCCATGCGGAGTTGCTTTTCGAGGTAGATTTCAGCCTCTGCCTCACTCATGGGGTCCTTGCGACTAACGGGGTTCCATATCACTTCTTCATCAAAACGTGCCTGGCTTAAAACGCGGGCTGTGCCATCCAGTTTATTGATTTTGAGAAGAACGGCGCCATTGGCATTATCGCCACGCTGGCGAACAACAATGGCGATACCTTCACGTGCTGCTGTGCGAATGATCGCACTTGTTAGAATATCGGTGGGCAGGCGACTTTCATCACTCATCACTATCAGCCGTGGCTTCGTCAAAAATAACAGAAGGCTCATTCGCTTCAAGGCTACGGCCATGACCAAGAACAGTGACGGCAACTTCGCCGCGTTCTAAAATATGATAATCACTGCGTGCGTCGCCTTGAGCGGGTTGATCAACTAAACTCAACCAATAATAATTTTGATTACGCTTGTCTTCACGTTTCTCAACATGAAGTCCTGTAATATTTTTCTGGCTTTGCTGCGCCCAAGAAAACCCCGTGATCTCTTTGGCGGGTAAATCGGGGATGTTAATGGACAGGCATGTATCTTTACGCCAGCCATGCGTCAAAAAGTGATTGAGCATTTTAGGCACAATGACGCGCGCTGTATCCCAACGTGTTTTTTGTCGTGTTTCGCAATCCATGCTGAGGGCAATGGAGGGAACATTAAAGAGTAAGCCTGTGAATGCAGCACCTAAGGTGCCAGAGAGACTAACCTCATCCCCAACATTAGCGCCTGCATTGATACCCGATAAAATAAGGGAAGGTTTTTTGTTTCCCATCAATTCACCTATGGCAAGGCCAACGCAATCGCCTGGGGTTCCCGTGACAGCCCAGCTTCTTTCACCGCGACGAAAGGCGCGCAAAGGATGGTGAATAGAGATGCTTTGTCCCGTACCGCTTTGATCGTGCTCAGGGGCGACAATCCAGATTTCGTCGGCAAAATCCTTGGCCGCCTCAGCTAAAACAGCAAGGCCAGGGGCATCAAAACCATCATCATTGGTTAGTAAAAGGCGAGGTAAGCGAACAGGGGATGTCATAGATCGACTATGCAGCAGAAAAGCCTGATGGCCAAGCCGTTCTTATAAAAAGAACTCTGCTTATTCTCCAAAACCGATGCGATCAGCAATAAAGTAAATAGGGCGCGCTTTTACTTCAGTAAAGACGCGCGCTAAATATTCGCCAATCATGCCAAGGCTAAGCAGCTGCAATCCGCCCAGAAGAAGAATGCCGACCATCACAGAAGCGTAACCAGGGACATCAGTGCCAAGCAGCAATGTGCGCAAAATTAAATAAAGCGCATAGAGAATAGCGACGATTGAAACGGCAGCGCCACTCCAGGTCCAAACTCGGAGTGGAAAGGTGCTAAAAGCTGAAATGCCATCAAAGGCAAAGCGGATCAGTTTAAAGAAATCCCAGTTTGTATCACCACCAAAGCGTGGCTCAACATCAAAGGGGACGGTATCACGGCTAAAACCGGCCCAGCCAACCAAGCCTTTCATAAAGCGATTACGCTCAGGAAGCGCATTCACCGCATTGATGACTTTGCGATCAAGGAGGCAGAAGTCACCCGCGCCTTCAGGAATTTCAACTTCAGCTATCTTACGGAAAATAGCATAAAAAGCGCGTGAGAAGAGACGGCGCGCTTCTGTATCTGTGTCACGGTTTTGTCGAATGGCATATACCATCTGTGCGCCGCTTTGCCATTTCTTCACCAGCTCAGGAATGACTTCGGGTGGATGTTGTAAATCCGTATCCATCGTGATCGCGGCCTGACCATTTGCAAGATGCAAGCCACAGGTCAGGGCTGCTTCTTTGCCAAAGTTTCGTGCCATGCGGACAATCTTGATGCGTTGATCCATCTCGTGCGCATGATTGAGTGCTGAGAAAGTCGCATCCTGACTGCCATCATCAATGCAGATGATCTCGTAGGTTAAGTTCAGTTGATGCAAGACGGGTTGCAGTCTTTGAAAAAGACTGCGGATACCGCCAGCTTCATTATAAAAAGGTAAGATGAGTGAAAGATCGGGCATTATTTGAATAACCCCGATGTGGGATTAGAAGCCTTCGCGTTCTTTGCGCTTACGTTCTACTTTGCGCTGACGACGAACGGATTCAGCTTTTTCACGAGCCTTACGTTCAGAGGGCTTCTCATAAGTACGGCGTAATTTCATTTCACGGAAAATGCCTTCGCGCTGCATCTTCTTCTTGAGCGCGCGTAGCGCTTGATCAACATTGTTATCACGAACGAGAACCTGCACGTACATCCCTCCTGCGGGCGTTGAATTATTTCATGGTCAAAAAGACCTTTGGTGACTGCCGATTCCAGCAATCAGGAGGCGCTGCTATAACACGATCAATAGGTTAGGGAAAAGACTTTATTTATAAGAAATCAAATGACTATCACCCTCTAACTATATGAAGTATAAGGCCTTACATGAAGAAAAAATCAAACCAAGGCACAAAAGCATCATCTCAAACAGCTCAGCGTGATGCTGTTTTGGCGGCCATTTTGCCGCAAATCGCCTTTGATGGATGGACGGATGCTGCTTATGTGCGTGGCCTTGATGAGATAGGCATGACGCGAGGTGAAGCCGATTTGTTGTTCCCTCAAGCTATGCGCGATGTGATTGAGTTGTTTGGCGCGAAAGCTGATGACGCCATGCTTGCCCGTATCGAAGAAGAACCTGGCTTCGCGCGTTTGAAAGTGCGGGAGAAAATTGCTTTTGCTGTTCGTGCGCGTCTTCACTATTGGCAGCCACACCGTGAAGCCGTTAGGCGCATGATGTTTTGGTATGCGCTTCCCTTCAATCTTGTATTGGGGATTAAGCGTCTTTCTAAAACAGTAGATCTGATGTGGCGTGCGGCCGGTGATACATCAACCGATTTTAATTTTTATACCAAACGCACTTTATTGGCGGGTGTTTTGAAGACCACCATCTTATTTTGGCTTGATGATGATAGTCCTGGTAGTCGGGCGAGTTGGGATTTCCTCGATCGCCGTATCAGTGAAGTCTTGAAGGTTGGTAAGACCATCAGTCTGATGAAGGAATGGACGCCTTCAGAGTTAGTCGACATAGCTCGTCGTAAGATGCGCGCTTAAGGCGCTTTTTCGTAAACGGCCTGTTGGTGCCAATAGATATCGCTTTCTGGTATAGAGGCTAAAATTTTTGTAGCCTCATCATTGAAGATCCCAATTTTAATGTAGGGATCATTAAGTGCGATATCCTTCGTCACATTCTTCTCTTTTGGAAACTTCTTTTTGATAAAAGCAGCTGTTGCCTCTGCGTTTAAAACATATGTGGTGATTTTATTGTCGGCCACGACATAGCGGACCATGCCTCCATTATGAGGGCCGGTAATAAAGAAATGATAGGATCCAATCTTCATGGTTTTAACGGGATAGATAGGATCTTCTGCTTCTTCAGGATTGGTAAATTCATGCTCAATCTGAAGCGCGTCTTCAAGAAGACGTGCGCGCGTGATTTCGCCAATATTTCTTTCATTTTCGGCTGTCGTGGATGAAGCAGAGATTTGCTTCCAATTACCAATAACGCTGGGATCAACAGAGGCTTTATCCCAAGCTGCTCCAAAATCATCAACGTCAATGCAAGAGGCGAGAAGGAGGGCTGTTAGTACAAGAAGCAGCTTCTTCACTTCATCCTCCTAAAAGTTATTTTTTGCGGAACATATCCAGGCTGATAACTTCGCCACGTTTTTCGTCTTTAGTGTCTTTGTTCTTGTTGCGCTCACTTTCGGCTTGGCTATCCGAATTGGCATTTTCGAGCATGCCATCCTCTTCATCCTCATCACCTTCTTCATCGCCCTGGCCAGATTGGAATTGCAGAGCAAAATTGACAGAAGGATCAGCAAAGGTGGTGATGGCTTCAATCGGGATACGCAGACGTTCTTTAACGTTGTTGAAGCTTAAGGTGACGCCAAACGTATCATCTTCAAGTTTGAGGCCAAAGAATTGGTACTGAAGAACAATGGTCATTTCATCAGCATATTGCTTACGCAAATAGTCAGGAATTTCTACGCCTGGATAGTTCGTCAGGAAGGTGATGTAGAAATGATGCTCACCAGGCAAACCATTTTGCGCCACGGTCGCCAATGTTTCGCGTACAACATCGCGAAGCGCTGCTTCAATCATCAAATCATAGCGGAGTAAATCTTCGGACATTCGAACGACTTTCGTTGCGTGATTTGAATCACGATACACGAGCCTTTTACCGGATGCCAGAGGGTGCAAATGCAATAAGTGGGGGGACTTCTGTTGCCCGGCGCCCCCCGAACCGCGTTAGTTATGCAACTACCTTATCTTCGCAAAGCGAAGGTTAGGCAGCTACAGCAACTCCCATGTCAACGTTGTCGTTGGCATTTATAGATATGACCCGATAACGGCGGTATCATGCCGAGCAAAAACTCTGCCTTTACTACACGCGTCGATCCTATTTCGCCCCCGTCTCACATCCCGCGTTTGACACACCGGAGGTGGGGTGGAGGCGCCGGGTACCGCCCCCGGGTCCGCAGCGTCTATTCCACAAAGCGTTTATCGCTATAGTCGGCAAGCCGACGAGATATATATAGCATGGAAAATGTTAAAAATAAGGTCCGCGCTATTTTATTTGAGATTCCAATTATTTATGGAGGAGTCTCAAACATATGGTTTAAAACCCACATATAGTGGGAAAAATGTTTCATATGAAACGCTAAGCGATTCTTTCATAACGACAAAAACGTAAACCAACTTCGTTCTCAGTCGTTTTGTTTTCAGAAACGAGTTTCCACTTCTTTTTATCTAGAGGTGGAAAGTAGGCATCGCCCTCAATATTTTGATCGATGTGCGTCATATAAATAGTATCAGCGATGCCGATCGTTTGTTTATAAATCTCGGCGCCACCAATAATGAAAAGCGTTTCATCCTTGCCAGTCGCAATCTCCTTAATGTCGTGAATAATGGTCACGCGATCATCGGTAAAATTTTTATCGCGCGTGAGAACAATATTTTTGCGGCCGGGCAGAGGTTTGTTCAAACGTTTTAAAATAGATTGATAGGTCACGCGCCCCATCAGAACGGGGTGATTTAAAGTTGTAGCTTTGAAGAATTTTAAATCGCTCGAGAAATGCCAGGGCAAATCGCCATTCTTGCCAATAACAAGCTTGTCTCCAGCTGCGGCGGCAATAAGGGCAATAGGCATGCGAACCTCAAATGGCGATGGGTGCGCTAATCGCAGGATGCGGGTTGTAGTCGCTGAGTGTAAAATCCTCGTAGGTAAAATCGAAGACAGACTTACGAGCAGGATTAAGGGTCATAATGGGACGCGGCCGTATATCGCGGCTCAATTGTGTTTTTACCTGATCCATATGATTGCTGTAGATATGGGTATCGCCAAAGGTATGGATAAACTCGGCAGGTTTCAGGCCGCATTCTTGCGCCACCATCATCAGCAACAAGGAATAGCTGGCGATATTAAAGGGAACGCCAAGGAAAAGATCGGCGCTACGCTGATAGAGCTGACACGAGAGAGTTCCGTCAGCCACAAAGAATTGAAAAAGAGAATGGCAAGGTGGTGGCGATTTCTCAATTTTAGCCAAAGCCAGAGGATTAAAGGCAACAACGAGATGACGCCGACTATTGGGGTTGCGCTTTAAGCCTTCGATCAATTCTTTCATTTGATCGATGCCTTTGCCTTTGCCCAATGTTTCACCACCAAAATCGCGCCATTGCTGACCGTAGATCGGGCCGAGATCGCCTTTATCATCTGCCCACTCATCCCAGATGGTCACTTTGTTATCTTTGAGATAACCGATATTGGTGTCGCCCTTCAAAAACCAGAGCAGCTCATGAATGATCGAGCGCAAATGCACTTTCTTGGTCGTGAGGAGGGGGAAGCCTTTACGTAAATCAAAGCGTAATTGATGCCCAAAGCTGGCAAGTGTGCCTGTTCCAGTCCTATCATCACGCACAACGCCATTTTCTAAAACATATTTGAGGAGGGCTAAGTAACCCTGTTCGCCCTCATAAAGCGATGGCACAGCGATGGCTGGAATATCGTTGATATCAGAAGACATTTGTTTTGCAGTGAATGGCATCGCGCTCTCAATAGCATTACGGAATCGGTAATACCATGAGGTTGCCATTAAGAGGGAGGCGGCTCAACAAAGCTTTGTGATTTAAATTAAAACGCTGACTCGATGGTCGTAAAGAGACCGGAGACGCCCGTGCCCAGTAATGTAACGGCACTGACAATGGCCAAGAAGACGAGGCCGGCAATCATGCCGTACTCGATGGCGGTCGCGCCCACCTCGTTACACAAAAACTTGTGAATAAGTTTTGTCATCAGCTTTCCAATAGGGACAGGTGGATTAAGTTTAAGCCCAAACTGGTTAAGCTCTAACTGAGATTTGCTTAGCATTTAGGTACAATTTCGAAGTAATAGGCCAAAGCGCAAAGGTAGAATTACCCTTTATGGTTAATGACGGAATCAAAAACTATGAAACAAAAAATAATATTGATGCAGCGCAAAATATAAATAGGATGAGGCATTCTTAGAGCAACAATTTAGAGTCGCTGAGGTCACTATGAAGCCAAACGAACCACATGAGCCCAACCATAGCCAGTTTGATGAGGTGAATGTCTCTTCTCCAGGTCCTCAAAGGCCAGCGGTTGGAAGGAGCCATGCCCACTTGGAGCCAAAGCATGTTAAGGATGGCCCCCTTGGCTCGTCTCTAGACAGTGTTCCTTTAATGTTTTGCTCTCTTGATGGTCCTGGCGGTTGAGCAACTCTTCTTAGTCTTATGAAATATAATAGAATTTTTATTTTAAAACGGCCTTGCAATCCTTAAGACACCCAGCCATATTGCGGGTAACAAATTGCTGAAATGTAACAGCCTGCTCAACGTACGGGACTAGCGCCCGTTATCGTCGTGCGGCGCTGTTTACTTTTCTGTGTGGGTTTAGTCGTCAAGGGGGCAATAGAGGCTCCGAGACAGCGCGCTAAACCTTTAAACACGACACCCCACGACTCTAGGCGGGGCCATATTGACCATTTTGAGGGGCCACATGGCGAGCAACGCATCGATCAACGTAAATCTAGCAAAGAGCTTCACCGGACGTAAAAAGATCCGCAAGAGCTTTGGCCGCATTCCCGAAGTAGCGGAAATGCCTAACCTGATCGAAGTGCAACGTCGCTCCTACGACGATTTCTTGCAAATGAACGTGGCGCCAGAAAAGCGCGAACGCAAAGGCTTGCAAGAAGTTCTGTCTTCTGCTTTCCCGATTTCAGATTTCTCAGAGCGCGCCGTTCTTAACTTCCTCTCCTATGAATTGGAGCAGCCGAAGTATGACGTCGAAGAATGCCAACAACGCGGCATGACCTATGCAGCACCATTAAAGGTGACACTGCGCCTTACCGTATTTGATGTTGAGGAAAATACCGGCGTTAAGTCGATCCGCGATATTAAAGAACAAGACGTCTATATGGGCGATATGCCGCTCATGACAGCAAACGGTACCTTTGTCATCAATGGTACAGAGCGCGTTATCGTCAGCCAAATGCATCGTAGCCCCGGCGTGTTCTTTGATCACGATAAGGGTAAGACCCACTCATCAGGCAAATATCTCTTTGCTGCACGCGTCATTCCATATCGTGGTTCATGGCTCGATTTTGAATTTGATGCCAAGGATTTGGTTTATGTTCGTATCGATCGTCGCCGCAAATTGCCGGTTACATCGCTGCTCTATGCTTTGGACAGTGTCGAGACAGAGAAGACGCGTGCGAAGCGCAATAAAGATGGCAAGCCACTAAGCGCCAATGAAATTCAAGGTATGACGAAAGAAGAAGTGCTTTCTTCATTCTATGAAATCATCACCTATAAGCACGTTAAGAATGGTTGGACCACGGCCTTCAATCCCGACCGTTTAAAGGGTCAGAAACTGGTATCTGCTCTCGTTGATGCCAAGACTGGTAAGTCAGTCGCTGAAGCTGGCGCTAAAATGACGGCACGTTTGGGGGCTAAACTTGCTGAACAAGGCGTGAAGGAACTCTTGTTCCAATCCGCTGAATTGGCTGGTCAATATTTAGCTACTGACATGATCGATGAAAAGAACGGCCAAGTTCTTTTTGAAGCTGGTGATGAACTCACGGCTGACACACTTGAGAAGTTAGAAGAGTCAGGCGTCAAGGAATTGCAAATCCTCGGCATCGACCATGTGAATGTTGGTCCTTACATCCGCAACACAATGGCTGCTGATAAGAATACGACACGCGAAGAAGCGTTGATTGATATCTATCGCGTCATGCGTCCTGGTGAGCCGCCAACCTTGGAATCCGCTGAAGCGATGTTCCATGGCCTGTTCTTTGAATTGGAGCGCTATGATCTATCGCCTGTTGGCCGCGTGAAGATGAATTCACGTCTTGGCTTTAAGACAGATGACCAGGTTCGTGTTCTCCGCAAGGAAGACATCATCAAGATCCTACGTATTATGTGCGACCTTAAAGATGGTCGTGGCGAAGTCGACGATATCGATCACTTAGGTAACCGTCGCGTCCGCTCTGTGGGCGAATTGATGGAAAACCAATATCGCTTGGGTCTCTTGCGTATGGAACGCGCTATTCGTGAACGTATGAGCTCGATTGAAATCGATACGGTCATGCCGCACGATTTGATCAATGCGAAACCAGCTGCTGCTGCCGTGCGTGAGTTCTTTGGCTCATCACAGCTCTCACAGTTTATGGATCAAACCAATCCACTGTCAGAAATCACCCACAAGCGCCGTGTTTCGGCCCTTGGACCTGGTGGTCTTACACGTGAACGCGCAGGCTTTGAAGTGCGTGACGTTCATCCAACCCATTACGGCCGTATTTGCCCGATTGAAACGCCAGAAGGTCCGAATATCGGTCTGATCAGCTCGCTCGCTACTTACGCGCGCGTCAATCAGTACGGCTTTATTGAAAGTCCTTATCGCCGCGTTAAGGGCGGCAAGGTAACTCCAGAAGTTGTCTATCTGTCCGCTATGGAAGAAGGTCAGTATGCCATCGCTCAGGCAAATTCTGAGCTCGATAAAACTGGCAAATTTGTAGGTGAAGCTATTGTTGTCCGTAAGGGCGGCGAAAACATCACATCGGCTCCGGATGAGATCGACTTTATCGACGTTTCACCCAAGCAGATCGTCTCGGTCGCTGCCGCTCTAATTCCATTCTTGGAAAATGACGACGCGAACCGCGCGCTCATGGGCTCGAACATGCAACGTCAGGCTGTGCCTTTGTTGCAAAATGATGCACCGCTCGTAGGTACGGGCATGGAAGGCATTGTTGCGCGCGATTCAGGCGTGGCGATTGCTGCGAAGCGTACAGGTATCATCGATCAAATCGATGCGACCCGTATCGTTGTCCGTGCAAGCGAAGAAACAGATCCATCAGCGCCAAGCGTTGATATCTATAATCTTCTCAAGTTCCAACGTTCAAACCAAAGCACCTGCATCACGCAGCGTCCGATCGTTAAAGTTGGTGACGTCGTTAAAAAGGGCGACATCATTGCCGACGGTCCTTCAACGCAGTTGGGTGAATTGGCGCTAGGTCGTAACGTCCTCGTCGCTTTCATGCCATGGAATGGTTACAACTTTGAAGATTCGATCCTGATTTCAGAACGCATCGTGCGCGATGACGTTTTCACATCGATCCATATCGAAGAATTTGAAGTTATGGCGCGTGATACGAAGTTAGGCCAAGAAGAAATCACCCGTGATATTCCAAACGTCGGTGAAGAAGCGCTTAAGAACCTCGACGAAGCTGGCATCGTTTACATCGGTGCTGAAGTTAATCCAGGCGACATCTTGATCGGTAAGGTAACGCCAAAGGGTGAAAGTCCTATGACGCCAGAAGAAAAACTTCTGCGCGCCATCTTCGGTGAAAAAGCTGCTGACGTTCGTGATACATCCTTGCGCTTGCCGCCAGGTGTTACGGGTACGGTTGTTGAAGTGCGCGTGTTCTCACGCCGCGGCATCGAAAAAGACCAACGTGCTATCGCCATTGAACGTGCTGAAATCGAACGTCTTGCAAAAGATCGTGACGACGAACGCGCTATCTTGGAGCGTAGCTTCTTTGCACGTCTCAAAGAATTGTTGATGGGTCACAAAGTTGTGGCAGGTCCAAAGAATATGGCTCCTGGCAAAGCTGTGAGTGACGAACTCTTACAAGAATACACCCATGGTCAGTGGCGCCAAATCAGCGTCAAAGACGAAAGAGCTATGGAGCAAATTGAATCCCTCAGTAAGGTATTCGATGAGCAAATCAATGCGCTCAAGAAGCGTTTCGAAGACAAGGTTTCGAAACTGCAGCGTGGCGATGAGTTGCCTCCTGGCGTGATGAAGATGGTCAAAGTGTTCGTAGCTGTGAAGCGTAAGCTGCAGCCTGGTGACAAGATGGCCGGTCGTCACGGTAACAAGGGTGTTATCTCACGCATCGTTCCTGTTGAAGACATGCCGTATCTTGAAGATGGTACCCATGTTGATATCGTTCTCAATCCGCTCGGCGTTCCCTCACGTATGAATGTTGGCCAGATTTTAGAGACGCATTTGGGATGGGCATCGGCCAATCTCGGCAAACAAATCGGTCAAGTGCTCGACACCTATCAGGTGCAGATGCGTCAGGGCCGTAAAGCAGGCTTGGGCGATCTCCGCAATCAGCTGAAAACATCGTATGGCGAAGAAGCCTATAAGCGCGATGTGGCTGATCTGTCAGATGATGAAGTACTTGAGTTGGCTAATAACTTGCGCGTCGGTATTCCGATGGCAACACCAGTATTCGATGGTGCCCGCGAAGCGGACATTGAACGCATGCTGGAAATGGCTGGTTTGAATACATCAGGTCAATCGATCTTGGTTGATGGTCGCACGGGTGAGCCGTTCGATCGTCCTGTCACGGTTGGTTACATCTACATGCTTAAGCTCCACCATTTGGTCGACGACAAGATCCATGCTCGTTCGATTGGTCCATACTCACTCGTTACGCAGCAGCCTCTGGGTGGTAAAGCTCAGTTCGGCGGTCAGCGCTTCGGTGAAATGGAAGTCTGGGCACTCGAAGCCTATGGCTCATCCTATACCTTGCAAGAAATGCTCACGGTTAAATCCGATGACGTTTCTGGTCGTACCAAGGTTTACGAGTCCATCGTTCGTGGCGAAGACAACTTCGAAGCTGGCATTCCTGAATCCTTCAACGTTTTGGTCAAGGAACTGCGTTCACTTGGTCTGAATGTGGAGTTGGATCAGAAGAAGCTCGCTTCAGCTGAGACGAATGACAATCAGCCGCCTGCGGCCTTGCCTGAAAGTGCGGAGTAAGAAACATGTCACATCGTATATACGCCATGTTTTCGGAAGTATCTGGCTTGGAACCACGGAAGAAGGGGCCTGAAAGAAAAGGTCCTCATGATCCTAGTTTGGATGGTGCAAAAAATCCGCACCCTCCAAAAGGCGGTCCTGCTGGAGCTTTCTTCCGACAACCCGTTGCTGCGCTTTAATAGATAAAAACCCGACATATCGGAGACGACATGAACGATCTAATGAACATTTTTAATCAACAAAGCGCTCCTCAAGCCTTTGATCAAATTCGGATCTCGATCGCATCACCAGAGCGTATTCGTTCTTGGTCATTCGGCGAAATCAAGAAGCCGGAAACAATCAACTACCGTACGTTCAAGCCTGAGCGCGATGGTTTGTTCTGCGCACGTATCTTTGGACCTATCCGTGACTATGAATGCTTATGCGGTAAATATAAGCGCATGAAGTATCGCGGCATTATCTGCGAAAAGTGCGGTGTTGAAGTCACCTTACAAAAAGTTCGCCGTGAACGTATGGGCCATATCGAGCTGGCATCGCCCGTTGCGCATATCTGGTTCATGAAATCCTTGCCTTCGCGCGTCGGCCTTTTGCTCGATATGACGCTGAAGGAATTGGAGCGTGTGCTTTATTTCGAAAACTTCATGGTCACCGAGCCTGGCTTGACGCCTATGAAGCTCAAACAATTATTGACCGAAGATGAATATCTGAAGGCACAAGAAGAATATGGTGATGATGCTTTCACTGCCATGATCGGTGCTGAAGCCATCAAATTGATGCTGCAAGGTATCGATTTGCATGAAGAAAAGGTCAAATTGCGCGAAGGGTTAGCGGAAACAAATTCTGATGCGAAACGTAAGAAATACGTCAAGCGTCTGAAGGTTATCGAAGCTTTCATCCAATCTGGCGCTCGCCCTGAATGGATGATCCTTGATGTAGTTCCGGTTATTCCACCTGAACTGCGGCCTTTGGTTCCTTTGGATGGTGGTCGTTTTGCGACATCAGATCTGAATGATCTTTATCGTCGTGTTATCAATCGTAACAACCGCTTGAAGCGCCTGATGGAACTTCGTGCGCCTGACATCATCGTGCGTAACGAAAAACGTATGCTGCAAGAGTCAGTTGATGCGTTGTTCGACAATGGTCGTCGTGGTCGTGTCATTACGGGTGCTAACAAGCGTCCGTTGAAGTCATTGTCCGACATGCTGAAAGGCAAACAGGGCCGCTTCCGTCAGAACTTGCTCGGTAAGCGCGTCGACTATTCAGGTCGTTCGGTTATCGTTGTTGGTCCTGAATTGAAACTGCATCAGTGCGGTTTGCCAAAGAAGATGGCACTCGAACTGTTTAAGCCCTTCATTTATGCCCGCCTCGAAGTTTACGGCATGGCCTCAACCATTAAGGCTGCGAAGCGCATGGTTGAAAAAGAACGTCCCGAAGTTTGGGATATCTTGGAAGAAGTCATTCGTGAGCATCCCGTGCTCCTGAACCGTGCTCCAACGCTTCACAGACTCGGCATTCAGGCGTTTGAGCCTGTGCTGATTGAAGGTAAGGCAATCCAATTGCATCCGCTCGTTTGTACGGCTTTCAACGCCGACTTCGACGGTGACCAAATGGCTGTGCACGTTCCTTTGAGCCTTGAAGCTCAGTTAGAAGCGCGCGTGTTGATGATGTCGACAAACAACATCCTCAGCCCAGCTAACGGTAAGCCAATCATTGTTCCGTCACAGGACATTGTTCTCGGTCTTTACTACATCTCCTTGGCACGCGATGGCGAGCCAGGCGAAGGTATGGTGTTTGCCGATATGGGCGAAATCGAACAGGCTTTGGCTGCGAAGGTCATCACCCTGCATACGAAGATCAAAGCGCGTTACCACGGTGTTGATGCCGAAGGTAAGCATCAGATCACACGTGTAGAAACAACTGCTGGCCGTATGTTGCTGTCAGAAATTCTACCACGTAATCCAAACGTACCGTTCAGCTTGATCAATCGTGTTCTGACGAAGAAGGATGTCACCAACGTTATCGACATCGTCTATCGTCACTGCGGTCAGAAAGAAACAGTTCTGTTCGCCGATCGCATGATGGGTCTTGGTTTCCGTAACGCCTGCCGTGCTGGTATCTCCTTCGGTAAGGATGACATGGTCATTCCAGCTGCGAAGCAGACGCTGATCAATAAAGCACAAGGTCAGGTCAAGGAATACGAACAGCAATATCAAGATGGTCTGATCACACGTGGTGAAAAGTACAATAAGGTCGTCGACGTTTGGTCGACCTGCACCGAGCGTGTTGCTGAAGAAATGATGAAAGGCATCACAGATAGCGGCAAAGGTAAAATCAATGCCGTGTATATGATGGCTCACTCAGGTGCCCGTGGTTCAGCTGCGCAGATTAAGCAGCTGGCGGGTATGCGTGGTTTGATGGCTAAGCCCTCAGGCGAAATCATCGAAACACCGATCATTTCAAACTTCAAAGAAGGTCTAACCGTTCTTGAATACTTCAACTCAACCCACGGTGCCCGTAAGGGTCTTGCCGATACGGCGTTGAAGACAGCGAACTCAGGTTACCTCACACGCCGTTTGGTTGACGTGGCTCAAGACGCCATCATCACTGAATTGGATTGCGGTACTGAAAAGGGTCTGACGGTTAAAGCCGTCATCGAAGGTGGTGAAGTTATTGCGCCACTCTCCGAACGTATCCTTGGCCGCTCAGCTTTGGTTGATATCGTCAATCCAAAGACCAATGCGGTTATCGTACCAGCTGGTGAATTGATCGAAGAAGCACAAATCGACACCATTGATAGAGCAGGTGTTGATGTTGTCTCTATTCGCTCAGCGCTGACCTGTAAGACAGAAAATGGCGTTTGCGCCAAGTGCTATGGCCGTGATTTGGCTCGTGGTACGCCTGTGAACATTGGTGAAGCTGTCGGTGTTATCGCCGCGCAGTCCATCGGTGAGCCAGGTACACAGCTGACCATGCGTACGTTCCACATCGGTGGTGCTGCGCAGCGTGGTGCTGAACAAAGTTCAGTAGAAGCTACGTATGATGCCAAGTTGCAGATCAAGAACAGAAGCGTGGTTACCAACAGCGAAGGCCGTATGATTGTTATGGCCCGTAATTGCGAATTGGTACTCGTGGATGATGCGGGACGTGAAAAAGCACGTCACCGTGTTCCGTACGGCGCCAAACTGTTGGCTGATGAAGGTGCGGCCGTTAAGAAAGGTCAAAAACTGGCTGATTGGGATCCCTACACATTGCCGATTATCACGGAACGTGAAGGTATTGCCCATTATGCCGATCTGGTCGAAGGTTTGTCGATCCGCGAAGTTATGGACGAAGCGACGGGTATCTCGTCGAAGAAAGTCACAGACTTCCGTCAACAGCCACGTGGCGCCGATTTGCGTCCGCGTATCGTTCTGCATGATGACAAAGGTGAAGTCATCAAGCTGGCGAGTGGCCTTGAAGCCCGTTACTTCTTGCCTGTCGACGCCATTTTGAACGTTGAAAATGGCACACGTGTCCATGCGGGTGACGTTGTCGCTCGTGTGCCACGCGAAGGCACCAAGACACGTGACATCACCGGCGGTCTGCCGCGTGTCGCTGAATTGTTCGAAGCTCGTCGTCCCAAGGATTTCGCGATTATCGCGGATACTGAAGGCCGCGTAGAATTCGGCAAGGACTATAAGATGAAGCGTCGCGTCATTGTTCGTCCGATGGATGAAGCATTAGAGCCACGTGAATATCTGATCCCGAAGGGCAAGCATATTGCTGTTCAGGAGGGCGACATGGTTCAGAAGGGTGATCTTTTGATCGACGGCAATCCTGTTCCGCATGACATTCTTGCGGTTATGGGCGTCGAAGCTTTGGCTGACTTCATGATCAATGAAGTCCAAGAAGTTTATCGCCTCCAAGGTGTGAAAATTAACGACAAGCATATCGAAGTGATCGTACGGCAAATGCTGCAGAAGATCGAAATCACCGACGCCGGTGATACGACCTTCCTCAGCGGTGAGTTGGTTGATCGCGGTGAATTCCTCGAGGTCAATGAAAAGGCCGCCTTGGAAAGCCTGCGTCCAGCTCAGGGTCGCGCCGTCCTGCAAGGCATTACAAAGGCCTCACTGCAGACGCGCTCGTTCATCTCGGCTGCGTCGTTCCAAGAAACAACTCGCGTTCTTACCGAAGCCGCTGTTTCAGGCAAGGTGGACACGCTGGAAGGTCTCAAGGAAAACGTTATCGTTGGTCGTCTCATCCCGGCTGGTACCGGCTCGGTTGTCAATCGCTTGCGCCTCATTGCGGCGTCTCGCGATACCGAAGCGGATAAGTTGGATGCAGAAAAAGCCGCCCAACGTGCTTTGGCAGACGCCCAAAAGGACGTTGCATAAAGTCTGTAGTTTTCTTAGGTTTAAAGCCGGGATTGGAAACAATCCCGGCTTTTTTCTTTGAGAGATAGTCCTATGGGAGAGCTCTATATATTTGACAGGGAAAGGAGACCACCTCCTGTCATGGAGATAGTTCCTCGTACTCTTGTCTTGGCTTCAACAGAGATCTGCACGCGTGAGAATGTTCAAAGCCGTTTTAGGCCTGGAGCCGCGGAATTAGTCGCGAAATTATGGGATTTGAGTAGGCGTTAGATAGCGTGGAGCGTTAACTAAATCTTTGAAATTAAGGCCTAATTGGTTAGGCTTATTCATAGCCAAAGGGGAGCCGCTTATGGATGACTATGTCCGCCTGAAAATCAAGGAAGCTTTGGCGACCACAGATGGCGATAAGCATGACGCTCAGAAGCTTTTAATTACCTGGGCTGTGCGAGACCCCCAACTCTTATTAGGTATGACCAAGCCTCATTTAAAGGCGATTGCGGCAGCCCTGATTGAGCATGCCTCCCGCCCTGCATCACCGGATAAGCCTGATAATGGCCCTGATCAATTCACCCGCACGGCTATTGATGATATTGTGGCCTCAGCCAAAGGCCGTCCAGGCGATAAACGTCGTACTGTGAATGTTCCTCCACCTAAATCGACCGAGCGTCAGGCGACCGCAATGCGTAAGCTCGCGGCGGCATTTACAAAGAAAAGAAAATAATTTAATTAGGCCCCATGACAGTCGCAATCATGGAAAGCCGAGCAATTGAGCTATTAAGCCAATTCTGCAATCCCAAATTTTATCCGCGCGAAGAAGACATGCTGAACATGCTCACCCATGAGGCTGGGCCTGAAGTGCTTGGCGGCTTGCGTGCGTTTTTGGGCAAGATCATCGACAATGATGCGATGTCAGCCTCACAAAAGGTCAAAAAATATTTTAATCTGTCGATCACAGATGAAGAGAAGGCAGAAACCTTCATTGATGAGATCTATTGCATGATCTCAGAACATCTCTATGCGGACGAAGAGTAACTCGTTTTAAGCGTGCAGGCCTGGGGTTTGCGAGCCAGGGGCTGCTGCGCCTGGAACGCTAGGACCTTGCTCGCTGAGGCGAGCTTGATCATAAGCCTCTAATCGTGTTTGCGCTCTCTCTATCAGGGGTCCTAATTCTCCAGGGCTAGCTTTGGTCACACGCTGTACTTTTTCTCCACTAGGAAGCGTAACGGTTACCAAAGTGCAGGCTTCCAAAATCTGAATATTTAAAAAATTAGGTTTAATCAAAAAACGTAAAACGTCGCGCGCTGCAGGATCAGCCAGTTTCATAGCGTCTTGAAGATTATCTTCTGTCACGCGGATCATTTCATGCGTGCCTTCAACGGGTAAGTCTCGGCGTAGATAGTAGCCTTCAGCGGGCGTCATGAGAAAAGCCGAAGTGACGTGATAGGTTGCAACATCGACATGTGCGGGGCGCGGATCAGGAATGAAACCTAATAACTGCGCCGTAATATGCCATGCACTGATAATTGGATTATAAAAATTCATCATAGCCCCATATAAATTCTTTGACTGTTTTCTATGCTAAAACGCTTTTTTAAATCCGAGAAGAGTTTTAATTACACAGTTTTATTGGACTCAGCGCCGTTAACTATAAAAGCTGCTTAAGATTGGCGCTCAATGCTGAAACGCTTTTCCAAATCTGAGAAGCGTGTGAAGACACCTTCGAAATGCAGCTCAACAGTACCAATCGGGCCGTGACGCTGCTTGGCGATAAGAACTTCGGCAATATTACGAATTTCTTCGCCGCGTTCCTGCCAACGTTGATGGCGGGTATTGAATTTGTCTTCCATTTCGTCCGCGCGACGCGTGGGCTCGCTGCGTGTGTGATAATATTCTTCGCGATAGACAAACATAACAACGTCAGCATCTTGTTCGATGGATCCTGATTCACGCAAATCGGCTAATTGTGGACGCTTATCTTCACGCATTTCAACGGCGCGAGACAGCTGGGACAGGGCAATAACTGGGATGTCGAGTTCTTTAGCAAGTGCCTTGAGGCCGCGGGTAATTTCAGAGACTTCTTGAACACGATTGTCGCCCTTCGCGCTGGTTCCATGCAGCAATTGAAGGTAATCGATAACGATTAAACCTAAATGTGGTGCCATACGTTTTAGGCGGCGCGCACGCGTGCGCAATCCTGCGACAGATAAAGCAGGGGTGTCATCAATATAAAGGGGTGCGCGTGATAAGAACTTCGTGGCTTCGAGGAATTTTGAAAAATCCTCATTCTTGATTTCACCACGACGAATTTTATCAGACGGAACGCCGGAATGCTCACCGAGCAAACGTGTGGCCAACTGTTCACTCGACATTTCGAGTGAGAAGAAGGCGACAGCTGCGCCTTCTTTGCCTTCCGTTTCGCTCCAGGCTTTAGCGGCATTGAGGGCAATATTTGTTGCCAATGCCGTTTTACCCATGGAGGGACGTCCAGCAAGAATAACGAGATCAGAACGCTGCATACCGCCCAGTTTACGATCGAGATCACGCAAACCTGTTGTCACACCCGTAACGTGACTATCGCGCTTATGCGCTTCTTCAGCCATGCGGATCGATGTAACAAGCGCTTTGCCCAAATTAATAAAGCCGCGGTCCAACTCTCCCGTTTTGGCGAGTTCAAAAAGCCGGGCTTCGGTTGCTTCAATTTGATTTTTAGCGGGTGTTTCGAGATCTTGCTTATAGGCGCCGTTTACAACATCTTCGCCTAAAGTGATGAGTTGGCGTCTTAAATAAAGATCATGGATAAGGCGTGCATAGTCTTCAACATTGATGATGGTGATAACGCTGCCTGCAAGGTCAGCTAAATATTGCGCGCCGCCCATGGAGGCTAAAGCGGGATCGCTTTCAAATAAACCGCGCATGGTTTTAGGATCAGCAATCTGACCACGGTTTATTAGCGTTGAAACCGCTCCATAAATGCGGCCATGAACCGGGTCATAAAAATGTTCGGCCTGAAGGATTTCGCCAACACGCTCAAAGGCAACATTATTGACGAGAACGGCGCCTAAAAGCGCTTGCTCGGCTTCAAGATTATGGGGAACAATCCTCGCTAAAGCGATGGGATCGTTGGAAACAACGCTACGAAGGGCTGGGAAATTGGCTACAATATCGGGCATTTCGAAAACCTAGCAGAATCACGTCTATAAATGCTTTCTGAAAGCTAGCACTGGAGCCTGTGGATTACGAGGATATCGGTAGCAGTTTCTGCTTATGGGTAAGGTGTTGCCTAAAACTAGATAATAGGCGTGCCCACATCGCTGACCAGCCAGCGGCTTCTTAATTCTGTGTGGTGCATGGCAAACCATTGCATGGCCACCAAGGTTTGGGCATCGCGGATTTTATTGGAATAAAGCAGACCAATCGCTTTCGTTGCATCTAGAACATGAACTTTTATGTCTTCTTGTTCGTTTGAGAGGCCATGAACTTCGCCATCTTTTGGTGCGGTCGTACGGCCAGCAAAAAGCACGATTTGCTCTGATGTACCACCAGGGCTTGAGAAGAAGGTTCCAATGGCATGAAGCTCAGCAACGTCACAGCCAGATTCTTCTAAGGCCTCGCGCCGAGCGGCTTGTTCGGGTGTCTCATTGGCATCCACCATGCCCATGGGGATTTCAAGGAGCCAAGGATATTCGCCGGCAAGCAAGGGGCCAGCCCGAAATTGTTCGATCATCACAACCTTATCATGCTGAGGATCGAACAACAGAACACCTGCAACTTGCTTACTGCGATGAAAAACTTCACGCGTAAAAGGTTGGCTCATGCCGCCATCGAAGCGTTCATGCTGCAACCGGTAGCGGTCGACACGAAAATAGCCCTGAAACAGGGTTTCGCGGTTCAGAATATCGAACTTTTTATCAGACATGGGTTATTGCTACTTTTTAATTTTAGCCATGGCTAGAAAATTCTTTAAGGAAAGATTGGGGTCGCCACTGCGATAACAGACCCGTAAAGGCTGATGGCAAAGCTCGCGTTTGATGCCTGTGATATCTTTAAAAACAACCTCGCCATGAGCGGCATCACCCATCGCAGTGGGTAAAAAAGCCACCCCATATTCAGCTGCAACAAGATTGGCAAGAACAGGGAATGTGGCTGTGTCTTTATAGACCTGTAAGAAAAAGCCAGCTTTATGCGCTAACTTTTCTAAATGCTCATAGAGAGGGCTGCGCAATTGATCGGGATTGATCATAAAAAGCTCATCCTTCAAATCTTCAATACCAATTGTTTTCTTGCGGGCTAAAGGATGATGTTTTGAGAGGCAAAGATGCATATGGTCGTCAGAAAAAATCTGATACTGGATTTTGCCATCTTTGGGCACTTCAAAAGGCCTTTGAAAGCAGATATCGACGTCATTGTTATAGAGAAGCCGCAAGCCTTGATCGTAAGGCACTTCCTTAAAAATGAGCCTGACATTTGGATAGCGCAGGCGAAATTCTCGAACAAGCTTTGCAAAACGGGGGTAAAGCGAGGCTGAAAAGAGCAAGCCAATGCGCAGCTCGCCAACCTCGCCGCGTGCGACGCCTTGGATTTCAAGAGCGCTGTCGCTTACATTTTTCAAGATTTTCTGAACGGTTTTTAGGAAGTTGTTTCCGGCATCTGTCAAAACAACTTTACGTTTGGTGCGCCGAAAGAGCTGGACATTGAGCGCTTCCTCAAGAATACGGATCTGGCGGCTGAGAGGAGGTTGCGAGATATGAAGCTTAGCTGCAGCTCGTGTAAAGCTACGTTCCTCTGCAACGCATTTGAAATAACGGAGATGGCGTAATTCAATATGATTGATACTCATAGAGTATGAATAACATATTTAATCGATATTTCAAATATGGATTAGAATCTGACCCAATCACCCTGGTTCAATCGATCTGGGGGTTTTATGAAAATACTCGTTGCGGCTACCGAAGTCTTTGATCCATCCATTCCGCTAAGATTAGAAACGGATGGCCTTAATTTTGAGCCCGCCAGCGCCAAACTGCTCCTTAATCCCTTTGATGAGGTGGCTCTTAATCAAGCCGTCATCATGAAAAAGTTAGGTCAGGTAACAGAGACAATTGCTGTAACGATTGGCCTTTCAACTGCGATGACGACGGTGTTACGTCCCGCTCTTGCCCTTGGCATTGATCGGGCGATTTATGTCCCTTTTGATGGTCCTTTAGATGGCGCAGTTGTTGCCAACATTCTACGCGCTGTTGTTGAAAAAGAAGAGCCTGACCTTGTCATAGCCGGTCGGCAGACCAGTGATAACGGCATGGGACAGGTTGGTCCTTATTTAGCGGCTAAACTATGCTGGGCACAAGCTACCGCCATTACAAAACTGGAAGTTGTTGATCATGGTTTCCATGTCGCCAGTGATATGGATGGCGATACTGAGACGCGCATGATTTCTATGCCGGCGGTTGTCAGCGTTAATCTATCTTTGAACACGCCCCCATACCTCTCTCTGCCCTCTATCATGAAGGCAAGGAAAGCACCAATTGAGAGATGTAGTTTAGAAGATCTGCAAGTCGAGCCATGCCATACAGACTGTAGATCCTTCACTATAGGCTACCAAGAACCACCTCGGCGCAAAGCGGGTATCCGCATTCCGGATGCTCAGGCTTTGGCACCAATCGTCGCACAAGTTGCTGGTCTTGCTCTCTGAAAGGATAAACATGTCTACATTTGTTCTCGCTCAACACGATAATACGTCACTTCATCAATCCACGCTTCATGCTGTCACGGCTGCACGCCAACTGGGTGAACCTATCCACCTTTGGGTCATTGGCTCTAAGGCTACTACTGTTGCTAAAGAAGCTGCACGCATTGAGGGCATAGAGGGTGTCTCTTATGTCGATGCGCCCATATATGAGCATCCATCAGCTGAAAATGTTACTGCTTTATTATCGACCTACAGGCATGGCGCTCAATATTTTGTCACGGCGTCAACGGCTTTTGGGCGCAGCGTGATGCCCTATCTGGCCGGGATAAGAGGCTGGGTTTATATCGCTGATGTTGTTGGCATCAGCCAAGCAAATCGCTACACGCGCTCGTTCAATGCGGGCGCATTTTTTGCTGAAGAAGAGTGTCACGATCCTGTGCAGATTATAACAATACGCCCAACAGCATTTGAGCCTGCAGGACTAACAGATACGCCTGTTCATATTGCAATTCATCAGCCTATCGGGGATCTTGGTTTTAGTCAGTTTCTTGGCCTTGAGAAAGTGCAGTCAGAACGCCCTGAACTCACGACAGCTAAAGTTATTGTCTCAGGTGGTCGCGGCGTTGGATCTGCGCAAGAATTTCATGATCTCATTGAGCCTTTGGCTGATGCCTTAGGTGGAGCGGTTGGCGCATCACGCGCAGCAATTGATGCTGGTTACGCAACAGGAGATATGCAGGTGGGGCAGACGGGCAAGACCGTAGCGCCTGATCTCTATATAGCTGCGGGCATTTCTGGACAGATCCAGCATTTAGCAGGAATGAAGGACAGTAAGGTTATTGTGGCAATCAATACCGATCCTGATGCGCCCATTTTCCAGATAGCCGATTATGGCCTCGTGGCTGATTACAGAGCGGCTATACCCGAAATCTTGGCAGCTCTACCGGCAAGACCTGCGACCGGTCAGAGAACTGGCTCATTTCCTCAGCCTGGAGGCACTGCCTAATTAAATGTCAAAAATGGTACCTTTGGGAGAAACCAGTTTGGCATAAAGAAAAACCAGACTGGTCCAAACAACGCCGAGACCATAAATCGTGCTGCGCTGTAAACTAATGGACGAGCCTTCGTCGAAATATTTAGCGGGGCACGATATTTCGCCGATCTGAAAACCCTTCCAGATGGCTTGGCATAAAAATTGGTTATCAAAAATAAAATCATCCGAATTATTTTGATAGGGGATGGATTCAAGGACCTTCCTTTTATAACTTCTAAAGCCGGTGTGATATTCGGATAAACGTTGTCCTACGATTAGGTTCTGAAACGTCGTCAGGCAGACATTAGCGATATATTTATATAGGGGCATGCCGCCTTTGCGAGCGCTGCCTAAAAGCATGCGTGAGCCTAAAACGACATCATATGTGCCTTCGATCACCATGGATGCCATGGCAGATACAAGGCGTGGGTTATATTGATAATCAGGGTGCAGCATGATGATAATATCAGCGCCGCGCTCAAGGGCTAGTTTATAACAGGTTTTTTGATTGCCTCCGTAACCGCGGTTTTCAGGATGGCGAACATAAAACAAACCTAATTCTTCAGCGACTTTAATGGTGTCATCACGGCTGTTATCGTCAACCAAAATAATATCATCAACAACACCGCGCGGAATCTCATGCACTGTTTGTCGAAGGGTCTTCGCCGAATTATAAGCCGGCATAATGACAGTAATTTTTTTATTCTCGATCATAGAATCAAGGATGACGTGGACAGACGGACATGAGTTTACGGTTTTCGTCGTCCAAATCTAGTAGGTGTTTATACCAGTAGCTGCCAGCCTGTTCAGGTTGGATGCATCCATGCTGGCGCTGTTTAAAGGTATTTTGGATGCCCGAAAGATCATAAAGAAGGGTTTTAATGGGTAGGTAGCCTTCGCTAACATGAAGAGAGGGGCTGGTTAAGGTCCAATTGTTAGTATGAAGATAAGTTTCGCCATCTTTTTTTACAAAATCAAACTTTTGCCAGAAGGTAAGAACGGGCCAGTCACTGACCCGACCCCCATCAGCCAACAGTAAGTTCATCCATGGTGTTGTCCAATCCCAACGGCATTGATTGAATTCTGGTGAGAAGGAGACCCCTTTATATTGGCGAGCTGTTTCAAAAGCAGCGCGGCAATTTTGCCATGAATAGGTTTGTTCAATTTGCATGACCCATAAAAGGGTGCCTGTTGCGAGAGCCGTCGTTGCCGCGGGTAGGGCAAAGCTAACAGTTGTATTACCTTGTAATCGCAATATACCAGCCCAAGCCATCAGTCCAAGCGTGAGAAGTGCATAATCAAAACGCATATTGCCCTGTTGCCAAATGCTTACATCATTACCTGTAAAGGCATTGATGGCTGGAAACAGTAAAATGATAAGCGGTAACCAAACATATTTTGATGAAAGTTTGCGTATGCCAATCACAACAATAAGAAAAAGAGCAACGCAGATAAAAAAGAAATAACTCTCAAAGATACTGCTGGGTAGAGTTAGAAACTGAAAATCATTGGGCGCTGTATGGCCAACTGTCCAATAACTGTAAAAGGCCCGAAGCGCACCCGGAACAGCGGCTAAAGCATAGAATAGAGATGTAATATTCTTCTTATAAATCCAAAGAATAGTACCCAAACCTACGCAGAGGGCACAATGCAGCATCACGCTTTCATAAAGACCTCCCACAAGAGCAAATCCTAAAAGCGCTGCACCTAAAGTTGGCCACAGCTTGATGTGCTGCCCTGCAAGGATCACCAGCAAGAAGTGCATCCAGAAAATTGGCATCGCCACGCGAGCGCTGTTCAAGGCATTCCACTCGACAGGGATACTCAAAATAGCCCAGCTGATAAGAGGGAAGACGCCCCAGGATATATTTTTCGTGCGCCATAAAACGGTAAAGAGAATGAAATAGAGAATGCCGGGTAAAGCGCCTTGCCAAAGCACGTAAATATATTTGAAGACCATCGGGTCTTGTACGTTGAGCCATAATGCGACTTGCAGCCCGATGGAATTCAAAAGCAAATGGGCATCACGTGGGAAGCCAACAGAGAAAAGGTAAATCCAATGGCTTGGCTTAAGAAAAACGTAAGAGTTCGATAGATAAATCAGAAAGGCGAGAGCGCCATCACCAAAAAAGCCGCGCAAAGCTTTGGTGTAAACGAAAAGATAAGCGATCCAAGAAGCTGAATAACTAAAAGCGCTAAGCCAGAAGAGTTTTTCGGCATAGCCAACAGCTTGATTCTCTGGTGGCTTAGGTGGGGCGGATCGCCGGGTTTTCATGGCACGTAAGGGCTATGTTTCTGCTAGGATTGTTAGATGACTTATCTGCGGGCAACAAGAAGTTTCAAAAACAGCAGGTGCGCCAATGAGTAGCATCGCAGCGGACGAATCATTATTGCCAAAATTAGCCTCTCGCTACCAGTCAGCCGAGGTCTTTCCACACATTGTGATTGACGGTTTTTGGGATTCTAAAGAGCTTTATGAGGCTACATCTGCATTTCCGGCTCTATCGGGTGAGGCTTGGATCCATTATCAGCATTTCAATGAAAATAAGGGCGGTTTGAATAAGCGTCATGCCATTCCTTCTAAACTTCTACATATTATTGATACTTTAAATGCGCCTGATTTTATTTCTTGGCTCAGTAAGTTAACAGGAATTTCTCATCTTATTCCTGATCCTGACTTAGAGGGTGGTGGGCTACATCAAATCAAACCTGGAGGCTTTTTGAATGTGCATGCCGATTTCACTGTGCATCCTCACCGCCGTATGTGGCGTCGACGCGTTAATTTACTGCTTTATCTCAATGAGAATTGGGATGAGAGCTATGGTGGCAAATTGGAGTTATGGACAAAAGATATGAAGCGGCCTTTTGAAGAAATTCTGCCGATCTTTAATCGCTGTGTAATTTTTAATACCGATGCTGACTCCTACCACGGCCATCCCAAGCCGCTGACATGCCCTGAGGGCATAACCCGTAAATCCATAGCTCTTTATTATTTTACAGAAGAAAAAGAAAAACCGACAAAAGTTGCTACCAATTATCGCTCGCGACCAGATGATGGTATCAAAGCGCTCTTTATCTATCTCGATAAATGGATTTTGGCTGTCTACAATTGGGTCAAAGGTGTGCTTGGGATCAATGATGATTTCGTCAGTAAAGTTTTGCGAGCTCTCGCAAAGTTACGGGGCAAGTAATGGCCAGTTTTGCTCCCCTTAAAAACTATGTTCTTAGAATTATGGATGGCTTTATTGATGCCTATGGTTTGCACGGGCCGTTTTTAGATGCGGGTTGCGGGCAGGGCGATGTTGCTTTGCATCTTTCAAAGCGTGGTTGGGAAGGCTCAGCAATTGATTTTTCTCCTGAAGCTATTGTTTATGCCAAAGAAGCTCTCAAACATACCAAGGTTGAGGTTGATGTTGGCGATTTGATGAATTTGAGTGGTCAGTACCAAACCATTGTGAGCTGCGATGTGATTGAGCATGTCCGTGATGATCAGGCCCTACTCAAGAAATTTCATAGTCTTTTGTTGCCGCAAGGTTGGTTGATATTATCGGTGCCTACCAATCCTGCATGTGAGTGGCGTTGGGATGATGAGTATTATGGTCATTACCGCCGTTACGATAGGGCAGCCTTAGAAAAACAATTGGCAAACAATGGTTTTTACTTGGTCAAATTTTATGACTGCACCTTCCCTTTTTTCTGGCTGATGCGCCGTCTTTACACGCTTTTACCTGCTAAAAAACCAGTGAGTTCGGTACCTGAAGATAATACGGCGGCTAGCAGTATTCAGAAGGCTTGGGAGCTGGGCTTTGTATCCCGGCTTATTTCAGCCTTACCGATTTGGTGGCTTGTTTATGCTTTGCAAAAGCCGTTTCGTAACGGAAAGTGTGGATTTGAAGCTGTTATTCTTGCGCGAGCTATATAACTATCCCGTTGCCAAAAGGATTATCTATCTGCAATTATAAGGCTTAAATAATTTCATTGATTGATTTTCATGACTGCTATTCCTTCGCCGGTAAAAATTAACGGTTTTCAAAATATTGCTGCAAAAGCTATTGGTCATGCACGGGATCATGCTCAGTTTTGGGTCAATCAGGTTGTTGGCCGTGTCCATATAGCTGATACGCCTCATATGGATGAGGAGGCGGCACGTTTCTTTCTCGATAGACTTGAGACTTCTGCTTTTTATATGGAATATGGTAGCGGTGGCAGCACTATTCAGGCTGTGCGTCGGGGCAAAGCATTTGTCTCTGTTGAAAGTGACCCTGTTTTTCTTTCTTCGCTTTTGGAAAAGGCAGGCCAGCTTTCACCAGATCAAAAAGTTTTATATGCAGATATTGGTTTAACGGGCCTATGGAGTTACCCCGTTTTTAAAAACCCAGCAGCAGATCGTATGCAAAAATGGTCTGATTATCCTGAAACGCCATGGCGTGATACGAGCAGAGCACCTGACCTCATCTTGATTGATGGTCGGTTTCGTGTGGCGTCTGCCTTAACATGTCTACAACATCTGGGATCAGAGCCAGCAACAATGCTGATCGATGATTATGCACAAAGGCCGAGCTATAAAATTATCGCAGATTTTGCGGATCTCACAACAATGTGTGGACGGATGGCGGTTTTTCAAACGCGGCCAAAGCCACTGCCAGATTTAAGATCAATTATAAACGGCTATCGTGCTGATTGGCGTTAGCCAAGATTACGTTTGAGGGGCCTAAATGTTTTGGGCCAAACTTGAACACCTTGTTTGCATGCAGCTACGCCCATTGTCCTATTTAGCCGGCCGGTGATTTCAGTAGCCCATCTGCGAATGCTGGGGCCGTGATAGCGTGATTGAAAAGCAAAATGAACAGCTTTAACGCCGCTATTTTCGCCAAAGATTCTCACCACCAAAACCCAACCTTTATTCGGACCTTTATCGGTTTCCCGTTGAGCCTTTTCAATGCTCAAATCCCATTTGCCATAGGGCACAGTGCCAATTCCAATATCTGGGATAAAAGTGAGTTCTCCTGAGTGCAGATTATAACCTGCAATTTGATGCTGCGGAGCATGCTTGGTTTTTTGAGGTTTTCGTATATGGAGGCCTGTTTGATTGTCGATGCGGGCAAGAAACCAGCCGTCATCTCCATCACGGACATATTGTATTGCAGGGGGTCCTGGATCTTCTAAGGCCATAACTACCAATATAAATTAATAAAAATGGCTCCCTGGGACGGGTTCGAACCGCCGACCCGGTGATTAACAGTCACCTGCTCTACCGCTGAGCTACCAGGGAATCGGGCCACATCTATAATGACAGCTAGCCTTGAGCGCAACAGGCGATTTTTATAAGGGAACCATTGGCATAAGGGGCGATACCTGATACCAGTTTCCTACTTTCCGTTGCGGGCATGGCGGAATTGGTAGACGCAAGGGACTTAAAATCCCTCGGCTCGTAAGAGCTGTGCCGGTTCAAGTCCGGCTGCCCGCACCAGTCATCACACATAAAAAAAGCGCTGCTTTGAGGTAGCGCTTTTTATAAACTGTAGGTCGGTTAAGCGCGAGGCGTTGGTGCTGGTGCGCTTGGTACGCGAGCGGCGACTGGCTCATTTGGCGTCGCGATGCTCGATAGATTTGATGAGTTGCGATGGCGTAGTGCTGCGCCAGCTAAACCAAAACCTAAAATCATCATAGCCCACGTGGCTGGTTCTGGTACGCTAGGGGGTGTAACAACACGGTCAGTTGCTGCAACAACTGCTTGGTCGAATTGCATCTGAAGGCCAGATACAGTGCGGAACTCCAATGAAGAAAGTCCGGTCAAGCGATCAGCGAAGCTGATGGTTTGAAAGCCAACAGCAGAATCAAAATTGAAGGTTTCTGTTACAAAGCTTCCATCGGGACGGAAACCCTTGATCTCGCCAGTGCTGCCACTGCCACCGAGGACGCCGTTGAAAATATCGGTTACTTTTAATTCTTTAAGCGTGATGAGTTTCGTATCACCACGTGACATTGTGACGGTGACCGGACCATTGATGGTGAGTGTGCTGTCGGCTGGATCACCACTAAATGTGCTGCCTTGTTTCCAGAACAACATGAAAGGGGCATTAAAGTCATATCCAAGCTCTGACCAGGTGGACAAAGAAAGATTGTTGAGGTTTGTGCCAGGAGCCGCAAAATCAAGCACCTCATCAGCACGTGCTGCTGTCGCAAGTGAAAGGGCTGCTGCGCCTGCGGCGGCTGTTGCAACAAAACTTTTGGCTGAAGCCATGATCATCTCCAAAACGCTGAGTTAAATGCCGGTCATTCGAATGGCTGCACGCTAGCTGAAAAGCCGCTTCTATACAATAATCTATTTAATATCAGACTATTAACTATGTTACGTTTCGAGATCGAATAGAATGCACTTATCTCTATCTCTACGGTATTTCAGCATTCTAATTGGTTGCTTGGCAGGCGCACGGGATTTAAAGTCCGCTTCATCTAAGAAGATTAATGTCAATTACGGCAGCGTATTAACCATAAGGTCTCAATGGATAAGATTCTCATCCTCGATTTTGGATCCCAAGTCACACAATTGATAGCTCGTCGTGTTCGTGAAGCAGGGGTCTATTGTGAAATTCAGCCCTACAATCGTACAGATGAGCAGGTCAAAGCTTTTGGCGCCAAGGGCATTATTTTATCGGGCGGTCCTTGTTCGACATTGGATGAAGGTAGTCCACGCGCACCGCAAGTTGTTTTTGAACTCGGTGTACCCGTTTTAGCGATTTGCTATGGCCAGCAAACCATGTGCTTACAGCTGGGCGGCAAAGTCGAAGGCGGCCATGCACGTGAGTTTGGCAAAGCAATGGTTGATGTGACTGAAGTCACGGATCTTTACAGCAATATCTGGCCACATGGATCAAAGCAGCAAGTGTGGATGAGCCACGGTGATCGCGTCACAAAACTGCCGCAGGGTTTTCGTGTGACAGCTACAAGTGAGGGTGCACCTTTTGCCTTTATTGAAGATGCGAAGCGTCGCTTCTACGGCACCATGTTCCATCCTGAAGTTGTTCATACGCTGGATGGCGCCAAGCTTTTAAGTAACTTTGTCCATGATATCTGCGGCTGCTCCAACAGCTGGAGTATGAAGGCGTTTCGGCAGACTGAAGTTGAGCGTATTCGTAAGCAGGTTGGTAAGGGTAAAGTTATTTGCGGTCTTTCAGGTGGTGTTGATAGCACGGTTGCCGCGGTCTTAATCCATGAAGCTATTGGCGATCAGCTGACCTGTATTTTCGTTGATACAGGGATGATGCGTACAGGTGAGAAACAGCAAGTGGTCGATCTTTTTCGCTCGCACTACAATATTCCACTCGTTGCTGTAGACGCTAGCAAACAGTTTTTAGGTGAGCTTAAGGACGTTACCGATCCAGAGCAAAAACGCAAAACTATCGGCAGGCTATTTATTGATGTGTTTGATGCTGAAGCTCACAAAATCAAAGATGTTGAATTTTTAGCTCAAGGCACGCTCTATCCTGACGTTATTGAAAGCGTTTCCTTCACAGGTGGTCCGAGCGTCACGATTAAATCGCACCATAATGTTGGCGGTTTGCCTGAGCGTATGAAATTGAAATTGGTCGAGCCTTTGCGCGAATTGTTCAAAGACGAGGTTCGTGTTTTGGGACGTGAGCTTGGCTTGCCTGAAAGTTTTGTTGGTCGGCACCCATTCCCAGGACCTGGTCTTGCCATACGTGTTCTCGGTGACATCACAGAAGAGAAGTTAGAGATCTTACGTAAGGCAGATGTGATCTATTTGGATGAGATTAGAAAAGCCGGGCTCTATGATGACATCTGGCAGGCTTTTGCTGTCTTGCTGCCCGTTCGGTCCGTAGGTGTGATGGGTGATCATCGTTCTTATGATTATGTATTAGCTTTAAGAGCCGTCACATCAGTTGATGGTATGACGGCTGAGTCCTATCCCTTTGAACATGCTTTCTTAGCGCATTGTGCAACACGCATCATTAATGAGGTTCCTGGAATCAATCGCGTCACCTATGATGTGACGAGTAAGCCTCCTGGAACGATTGAGTGGGAATAAAATGCGCCTCATCCTGATATCAGCTTTATTCTCCTTACTGACTGTGCCGGTCATGGCTGCAAGTCAGTGTTATCAACCTGAAGAATTACGTGCTGAGCAATTGTTGCGCCTCCATTCAGAATTAATGGTGATTACAGTAACCTGTCGTAAAAGTTCGGTTGGTGAAGATTTGGTGCCGAAATATACGCGCTTTACCAAAAACAATATTAAAGCCCTGCATGATGCTGAGCAGACACTGATCCATTATTATAAGGCCAATGCCGGCAACGGAATCAGCCAGTTGGATAAATTACGTACCAAACTTGGCAATGAGTATGGCCAAGAAATTGCCGATGCTTCAGCGCCTCTCTTTTGTGGAGAGCGCCGCGATAAGGTTGTGGCTCTCTATAAGGCCGCTCCTGAGCAAATTGAGCTCGAAGTTGACCGTATGGTGGATCAAGAACACTCTTATGTAAGTGCTTGTTCCAGTGGCCGTACGCGTATTGCCAAGCACAATAAATAAGGCGATAAATTTAGCCTAAGCTGATTCAAAGCAGGACGCCGCCGCGGTGGAATATTTTCTCCAGCAATCAATCAATGGTTTGACCTTAGGAGCCGTCTACGGGCTCATCGCTATTGGCTACACCATGGTTTATGGCATCATTGGTATGATCAATTTCGCGCATGGCGAAATTTATATGATTGGTGCTTTCATCACGACCATTTGCTTTGTGGTTCTTGGGTTGCTTGGTGTCTCACATGTAGCAACTGCACTTTTGATAGTCCTGCTTGTCACTATGCTCATCACGAGCCTTTATGGCTGGAGTGTGGAGCGTGTTGCTTATCGCCCTTTACGCGGATCAACACGGCTAGCGCCTTTGATCTCGGCAATTGGTATGTCAGTCCTCTTGCAAAATTATGTGCAATTGCTGCAAGGAGCCCGCGTTAAAACCATGGCGCCTGTGATGCAAGGATCCATCACGCTCATGACCCGTGAGGATGGTTTTGTTGTTTCCATCTCCTATCAGCAAATTATTATTTTGATTATCACCTTTGCTTTGATGTTCGCAGTAACGGCCATCATTCAGCGCACACCTTTGGGGCGTGCACAAAGAGCCTGTGAGCAAGATAAAATTATGGCGGCCTTGGTTGGTATTAATGTTGATCGGACCATTTCAACCACCTTTGTGATTGGCGCTTTGTTGGCTGCTATCGCTGGCTTCATGGTCACGCTTTATTATGGTGTTGTCGATTTCTTTATGGGTTTTTTGGCGGGCATGAAGGCTTTTACAGCCGCTGTCCTTGGGGGTATCGGATCCTTACCGGGTGCCATGGTGGGCGGCCTTTTGATTGGGCTCATTGAAAGTTTTTGGGCAGGCTATGTGAATGCTCAATATAAAGATGTCGCCGTCTTTGCCATTCTCATGTTGGTTCTTTTGGTTCGGCCGAATGGGTTATTTGGCCGTCCTGAGATTGAGAAGGTCTGATGTTGATGAAACGGATTAAAGATGCATTCATCACAGCCCTGATCGCAGGCATTCTTGCTTTACCTTTAGCTGGTATGCGAACCGTTGATGGCTTAAACGGCCTCACAGTTGAATGGCATCTCATCGAAGTTGGTTTAGCGGCGCTGTTGATTTTCTTTGGACGGCTTCTCTTAGATCTCATTCATGACGGGCAGGGGAGATGGATTGCTCCTGTGATGGTCGCTGTAGGACTTCTCTCACTCTCCATTCCGTTTCCACTGCCTTTTTTACAAGTCGTCGCTGTTGCGGGCTCATTCATTCTGGCTTTGCGCGCGATTTTAGTTGTTTGGGGCTCGCGCTTTACAAAACCCATCACATCAGTCAGTAAGCGTTTTAATAATTTGACGCATATTTCCATTTTCTTTTTCGTTATTGCTCTCATTTTGCCATTCACGCCTCTCTCAAGCCGTTATGTGCTTGATGTGGGTATTATGGTGATGACTTATGTCATGCTGGCTTGGGGGCTCAATATCACTGTTGGCTATGCGGGTCTTCTCGATCTTGGTTATGCCGGCTTTTATGCGTTGGGTGCCTACACTTACGCCTTGCTTGCACAATATTTTGGAATTGGCTTCTGGACGGCTTTGCCGATCGCAGGACTTCTGACGGCTATGACGGGTCTACTCTTAGGGTTTCCCGTTCTACGCTTGCGCGGTGATTATTTTGCCATTGTCACATTGGGCTTTGGTGAGATCGTCCGTCTCGTTTTAATCAACTGGACTGATTTTACGGGCGGTCCTAACGGCATCTCAGGTGTGCCACGCCCCAATCTTTTCAATTTGGAATTTGCGCGTACGGCAACAGAAGGCCATAGAAGCTTTCATGAGTTTTTTGGTTTAGAGTTTGATCCCATTCAGCGCGTGATCTTTGTTTATTATATTATTCTAGCGCTTGCTCTTTTTGTAGGTTGGCTCAGTCTACGTTTGCGCCGCTTGCCTTTGGGGCGTGCTTGGGAAGCATTTCGTGAAGATGAGATTGCTTGCGCTTCGCTTGGTATCAATCGCTGGTGGATTAAATTGGCGGCCTATAGTTTGGGCGCGATGGTGGCAGGTCTTGCAGGCGCTTTCTTTGCCACGCGTCAGGGTTTCATTAGTCCTGAGAGTTTTACCTTCACAGAATCTGCAACCATGCTTGCGATTGTGATTTTAGGTGGCATAGGTCATCCACTTGGTATTGTGTTTGCTGCACTCTTTATTATCGGCATGCCTGAATTGTTCCGTGAGTTAGAGCAATACCGTATGTTAGCCTTTGGTGCTGGTATGGTTTTGATTATGATTTGGCGTCCAGGCGGTATGATGGCAACGCGTCAACCAACAGTTAAGCTTCCACCTTTAAGCCCATGAGCCTCAAAGTTACTTTTATTATGCGCGATGGTAGCCAGCGCCTACTTGAAGCTCAAGTTGGGCAAAGTCTCTTGGATGTCTCGCGCCAGCATAATATCGATGATGTTGAAGGAGCTTGTGGCGGTGCTATGGCTTGTTCCACTTGCCATATGATTATTGATCCCAAATGGTTCGGTAAGCTCCCAGGTGCGAGTGATGATGAGATTGATATGCTTGATCTGGCTCCTGGAATCACCAAAACCTCCCGTTTAGGCTGTCAGATACGTCTCACAGAGGCTATGGATGGTCTAATTATCAAGCTGCCGCAAACGACCTTTAGCCTTTTGGGATAAAAGGGCTTTTTGGGTCTATTTTTTCTTGACCCAGAGGCCGTAATCCGCCAAAAAAGCCGCGGATTTTAACCCTTTAGCTTGAGCCCCAATGCCCAGCTTAAAAGACCTCAAAAACCGCATCGGTAGCGTTAAATCGACGCGTAAAATTACATCGGCCATGAAGATGGTGGCTGCCAGCAAACTGCGCCGTGCGCAGGATTATGCGGAATCGGCCCGTCCTTACGGCCTTCGTATGGCGCGGATGCTAGAATCTCTATCAGCCAATTTAGTGATAACCGATACAACACCGCGCCTCATTGCCGGAACCGGCAGTGACAAGGTTGTGCTTTTGCTTGTTGTCACCTCAGACCGCGGTCTATGCGGTGGTTTCAATGGCTATATCGTCCGTGAAGCGCGTCGTCAGATCCGTCAGCTCGAATCTGAAGGCAAGACTGTAAAAATTATTTGTGTAGGACGTAAGGGGCGCGATCTGTTGCGTCGCGATCAAGCCTCCAAGATTGTCGAATCCTTCACTGATATCGGACGGAAGCGTTTAGGTTTTGCTGAAGCCGATGTTGTGACCAACAAGATCATGCAAATGTTCAATGATGGTCAGTTTGATGTCTGTCAGATCATCTATAACCGCTTTAAATCAGCGATCTTACAAGTCGTCACGGTCAAACAGCTCGTTCCGGTTGCTCTCGAGAAGTCTGAGACAGCAAATGAAAATGCGCCAACAGCTGTGTATGAATTTGAGCCTGATGAAGAAACAATTTTAGCGGCCTTGCTGCCGCGTAATTTGGCGATGCAAATTTATGGCGCATTGCTGGAAAGTGCAGCTGGCGAGCAGGGTGCTCGTATGGCTGCTATGGATAATGCAACGCGTAATGCAGGCGATATGATCAATCGTCTAACGCTCAACTATAACCGTACACGCCAAGCTTATATTACGAAAGAACTCATCGAAATCATCTCCGGCGCTGAAGCCGTTTAACGTAAGAAGGAATAGACTATGTCACAGTTTAGCGAAGGCCGTATCACGCAAGTCACAGGCGCCGTTGTCGACGTTCAGTTCGATGGTGAGCTGCCATCCATTTTGAATGCGTTGCATACAAAGAATGAAGGCAAAATCCTCGTTCTTGAAGTTGCTCAGCATTTGGGTGAAAGCACAGTCCGTACCATCGCTATGGATTCAACCGATGGTCTCGTGCGCGGTGCAAAAGTAACAGACACAGGCGCTCCTATCACAGTTCCTGTAGGTCCTGAGACTTTGGGTCGTATTTTGAACGTTATTGGTGAGCCCGTTGATGAACGTGGTCCCGTCAATGCGAAGAAATCACTTCCTATTCACAGATCAGCTCCTGAATTTGCTGAACAGTCAACCGAACAACAGGTTCTGGTTACAGGTATTAAGGTTGTTGACTTGCTCGCCCCATACTCACGTGGTGGTAAGATTGGTCTCTTCGGTGGTGCTGGTGTTGGTAAGACCGTTCTCATTATGGAACTCATCAATAACGTGGCGAAGGCTCACGGTGGTTACTCCGTGTTTGCCGGTGTTGGTGAGCGTACCCGTGAAGGTAACGATCTTTATCACGAAATGATGGAATCTGGCGTTATCAAGGCTGATGGTCCTGGCTCAAAAGCAGCGCTCGTCTATGGTCAGATGAACGAACCGCCTGGCGCACGTGCCCGTGTCGCTTTGACGGGTCTCACACTCGCTGAATATTTCCGCGATGAAGAAGGCCAAGACGTCTTGTTCTTCGTCGATAACATTTTCCGTTTCACCCAAGCTGGCTCAGAAGTGTCGGCGATGTTGGGTCGTATTCCATCAGCCGTGGGTTACCAGCCAACGCTGGCAACTGACATGGGCGCTCTGCAAGAACGTATTACAACAACAAATAAGGGATCGATCACCTCTGTTCAGGCTATTTATGTTCCTGCTGACGATTTGACCGATCCAGCTCCTGCGGCCTCCTTTGCCCATTTGGATGCGACAACCGTTCTGTCGCGTCAGATCGCTGAACTTGGTATTTATCCAGCTGTGGATCCTTTGGATTCAACCAGCCGTATTCTTGATCCACGCGTTGTTGGTGAAGAACATTACAACGTGGCACGTTCGGTACAGAAAGTTCTGCAGACCTATAAATAACTGCAAGACATCATCGCGATCTTGGGTATGGACGAATTGTCAGAAGAAGACAAATTGGTTGTGTCGCGTGCACGTAAGATCCAGCGCTTCCTCTCACAGCCTTTCCATGTTGCTGAAGTCTTCACAGGCTCACCAGGCGTTCTGGTTAAGCTTGAAGATACGATCAAGGGCTTTAAGGGCATTGTTAATGGTGATTACGACCATCTGCCGGAATCGGCTTTCTACATGGTTGGCACGATTGATGAAGCCATTGCCAAGGCCCAGAAGATGGCGAAAGAAGCAGCGTAATGAGCGCTCAGTTTCAATTCGAAATCGTCTCGCCAGAAAAGCTCATTCTCAGCGAAAATGTGAGCATGGTGACTGTTCCTGGCGGCGAAGGCGATTTCGGCGTTCTGGCAGGTCATGCACCGCTGATTACGACCGTGCGTCCTGGTGTTATTGAGGTTTATGCTGACAATGACAATCAAGTTTCGCAGCGCTTTTTTGTAGCCGGCGGCTTTGCAGAAGTCACCAATAGCCGTTGCACGGTTCTGGCTGAAGAAGCTTTACCTGTAAGCGGCATTGATCGTGCGCAGGTTGAGCAGCAAGCTAAAAACTTAGTGGAAGACCTGGCGATGGCACAATCTGAAGGCGATCGTCAGCTTGTAGAGGCTCAACTCGTCATTGCCAAAGCCAAGCTTCAAGCTGTTCAATAAGATTATTCTGAAGCTTGCGGCAACGTCATCTTTTCAAGATGTGCAATATCCAAGAGCGCAATCTCATTGCCATCTACTTTAATATAGCCTTTAGCTTCAAAGGATTTGAGCTGCTTATTGACGCTTTCGCGTGAGCTGCCAACCAACTGGCTGATATCAGATTGGTTGAGGCCGGCTTGCACGATAATATGATCACCGTCCTTTTTGCCAAACTTCTGCGCTAAGAAAAGCAAAACTTGAGCAACGCGCACAGGCAATTGCTGGAGCGCATAAAGTTCAAGCGTATTAATATAGCCATTAATTCGCGTGCAAAGGATTTTGATGATATTCATCATGGCTTCTGGGTAACTGAGAAGAATAGGAAAAAATTCATCTCGGGTGATAACGATAAAGGTTGTTTCTTCTTCGGTAATGGCATCACCAGCGCGCGGCGTGCCATCAAAGAAAGCGCGTTCACCAAATACTTCGCCGCGCTCGACCATGCTAAGCAGAACTTCTTTACCTTCAGCTGCACGCACGCAAAGCCGAACGCGGCCAGATAAGATGGCGCCCAGCCAAGGACCTTCATCGCCGCGCTTAAAAAGGACTTCGCCTGCTTTGCAGACGCGAACTTCTTTTTTATTGTGAAATTGAGCCCGTATTTGTGGGGGAAAGTGGCTAATAAGATCGCCAAACTGCAAACGATTAAAAAGAGTTTGTGGTGAGCTATTCATTACACACTGACTAAAGTTCCCCTGATCTATTCATACATAGTACAACACAAAAAACAGGTAGCTCAATGCTTTTATGCTCTCTTTAAGCAAAGACAGGGGAGTCCTCTTTGTTTCTTTACGCCTTCAAGCCACAGATTACGAGGCGGCTTGCGCTGACTTATTAATAATAACAGTAAATTGCGCAGAGCGCTTAACAACTCATCAGTGAGGAGGGAAGGGCAATGGCACGCACAACGCAACCTATGAAAGAAAACAAGCAGAAACTGAATGCTAAAAACCGGGGTCATGCTACGTCCGAAAAAAATATGGACCCATCTGACCACGGTAAAATTAAAGCTGCTGCTCATAAAAAAACTCAAACATCGGGGATATCACATGAACACGTCATTCACTAAAAAACTCGCTTTTACATGTCTAGGCTTAGCCTGCCTCGCGGCTCATCCTGCTCTCGCTGCAGCTAGCGCACCCGCCAATTGGGGTGGCGGTTATGCGGGTGTCCATTTCGGTGGTGCTTTTGCTGATTTTGCCAGTGATGGCGGCGTAGCAGGGCCTGATGGATCGGCAAGCAATATCCTGGGTGGTTTGCAACTTGGTTACAATTGGCAAGGTGGAAACTTTGTTTATGGTGTTGAAGGCGATATTACCAAAGTAGAGCTCGAATCCCATAATGGTACGGCAACTTTTGATGAAGATTATATGGCAACCATCCGTGGTCGTGCCGGCTATGCTATGGGCGCTTATTTGCCTTACGTAACAATTGGTTTGGGTCTCACCGATGTTATCTCTAAATCACCAGGTAACGGCGATACATCTGATGTAAGGCCTGGTCTTGCTCTCGGCGCGGGTGTTGACATGATTTTAGCCAATGGCTGGACGGGTGACTGGTTCAAGTCTGATAAATGGATTGGTCGTCTTGAATATCTGAATGTTGATGTGCCGAAAGAAAATGCGGTGACATCAGGTGGCACAACCGTGCGCGGTGGCTCAAACAACAATATTGTCCGCGCTGCGCTTAACTACAAATTTTAGATTAAGGTGATGTGTCGCCAGCCCTGTCACTGACAGGCTGGCGCATCATCTTTAAGCAGGCGTCGGGTCCGTTGGTGCCGGCGCATGTTGTTCTTCATAGACTTTATCATCCGCAATCTTTTGCTCGGCGTCTACTTTCTCTTGACGCTGCTTATCTTCCCAAGCCTTTTGCTCGGCATCTAACTTTTCCTGGCGCTGTTGATCTTCCCAATTTTTGATGGTCCAAGTTTTTCCAGGCTCGGGCATTCTTTGTTGCTGACGCGCCATATAATCGCGGTCAGCAGGTGCTAGGCCATAGGTTTGCGTGTTATTCATACCAAAATATCCGATACGATCAGGACGACGACGTTCATGCATGTTTTGGCGCCTTTCATGGTTGCCGGTGCGACGGTTAACTGTTTCGTCACGCCGCTCGTGAATTTTTGTTAACTGCCCATCTTCACCAACATAACTAGCGTGCTGACTAAGATTTTGTTGACGCCTTTCGTCTTGCATAAGGCGTCTTTGCTCCGTGACTTCACGTCTTTGCTTTTTAAGAAGCCGTCTTTCAACAATTTTCTTATGGATCTCTTGAACAGTCGCAGCTTGCATGGCTAAAGGCGCTACATGCTCGGCATGGGATCTAACTTTTCGTAGATACGCTTCTTTTTTTAGCTCGGACGCTACATCGGCAGCAGACAGAGCGCCTGACATAAGGGCTGCAAGACGAGATTCACCCATAATGCGTGCTGCATCTGCCATGGTGCCAGACGGAATAAAGGGCAGTAGAACGGCAGGCAATAGTGTGGATGGAGTTGCTTCTGGATTTTTTTGTATCTGGTTCTGATCCTCTTGGGGATCAATTTGACGAGCTTGGTAAAGCTCTCCATCTACTTTAAGGCGCTTTACTTGCTGTGTTTGAACGGGCTGCAAAAGGCGGTACATGACCATTAAACCGGCGGGTATTTGAAGGCGATGGGGAGCGGGACGATCTTTTGTTGCAGCGGGATGATGTTGCAAGATCCCATTAACACAATCAAAGCTAATGACGCCAACCGCATCACCCGTCTGTCCCTCATAACTAGGACAAATAGGTGATGATGAGACCGTAATATGGAGCGTAGCTCCAGCTTCACCACCACGTACGGCTAGCATCTGATTATTTATTGTGTTCCAGACTTCAAAAGATTGTCCCGACCATTCAGGAATGTCAGGCCAAAATTCAGAAAGCGTGGTGAGAAGTGTTTTACCTTCAATTTTTGTATTTTTGCTAAAGGGATGCTGTGCCGCTAAGGCGGCAATGTAATCTTTAATGACGGGATCAAGCTCTTCCTGCACAGCGGGGGGTGCATCGCTTTGTGAAGCAATCGGGCGGCGTGGATTTGTTTGAGTCTTAGCCATGATTAATTAAATCATGCGGCAATCTTTAAAAGGTAGACTTACTGTATTGTCTTTACCCAAAACACATACGCTCTTTATAAATAAAGAAATTTCTATGTAATTTTTATGCTCTCTTTATAAAACGTTTCAATCCTTGTCATAGTGATTTGACGTTCTTTGGTGTGGAGTATTCCTGAGCGCAATTGATTCACAAGTTAGGAGATTGCCATGAAACATCCACTCGTTACGATGAGCCTTGTCGGTATGCTAGGTGCCGTTCCCGTCGTCGGCTGGACGCCAGTTGCTGAAGCGGCCAATAGCAATGTTGAATCTGCCATTCAAAATTATGGCGATACATCTATGTTCTATCAGGCGTTGATTAATACAGGCGTCATCAATGAGATGAGCGAAAATCAGGATTATACGGTTTTTGCTCCAACCAATGCAGCTTTTGCGGCAACGCTCGAGCGTAATAATTACCCATGCTTTTACTCGGTACAATGTAGACCACAAATCGCAGCTCTCTTGCGTAATCACATTATTGTCGGCGGTTACAGTCTCAAAGAGCTAACGCCACGTGGTTTTGGTATCGCAGCTGCGGGCGGTCGTAATCTCAATGTTGTCGAAGAATATGTTGATAATTATGAGGTTGAGGGTCAGCGTATTTTAAGTCAGGCCGAGCTGAATGGTAATCACATCTATCGTATCGATGGGGTTATCGCCTCACCGCAAGATTTGAGCAGTTTCCGCACAGTAACCTATGTGCCTGCACCTGGAGCACCTGTAACTACAGAAAAGACGGTTATACGTAAGACATACCGTACACCTGTGGTTCCAGAAGTTTATCCAACGGGTGCTGTTGTTGTACCAACCGATAATTCATCGCAGACAACAACCGTAACACACACATATAGCACAGCGCAGTAAACGCGTGGTGTAAGGGAATACGCCACCCTGCCCATGGGGCGGCGTATGTTCCAAGAAAGGAAGGTGCAGTATGACTGTCCAACAACTTTTTCAAACAGCAAAAAGCGTTCCCGTAAAAGCTCAGCCTCCGGTTGATAGCTTGGACTGCGAAGAAACAGCCAAAACGCTACGTGAGCAAATGAAGGAAGTCGAAGTCCTCACGGATAAGATCAGCCGTGTACTTGAAAATTATGAAGCTCTCCTTGAGCATGAAGGTATGCGTGACAAGGTTGATACGCTTAAGAAATGGATGGTGACCTATCGTGAAGGTTTAGCAGCGGCTCAAGCTCTATCCAAAAAGGGCAATGAATGGATTGCTGATCTGTGTGACCGTACCAAACTTTCAGCCGATGAATTACATCGTTTTGAAGATGAAGGTGGCCCACCCGCTACCAAAGAGCAAAATGATGAAGCTGAGAAATACGTCAAAGCTACGAAGAAGCTGACGCAGATTATCCCCGAAATTGAGCATCATTTTGGAAACCCAGATGATGTCAATAAAGAGCAGGCACACTAATCAACAAAAGGTAGTAACTATGAACAGTAATATGCGTAATCTATTAATACTTGTCGTTGTTGTGGTCTTGGGCTTTCTTGCCTACAGCGCTATGCAGAATGCTCCCGATAACCGCAACGCCGCTGAGCGTGTGGGTGATGCTATCCACGATTTGCCTAAAGGTGTTGATAAGGCTGCCGATCAACTCGGCGATCGTAGCCCAGCACAAAAACTGGGTGACAAGATCGAAGATACGGTTGATGGCAAATAATGGCCATAATTGGCTGTTAATTTGATCTCAGGATGAGGCGGCAGGGTTTGCCTGCCGCCCATTTCATGTTAAAAGCTGCGAGGATATCAACGTGAACTTTCTTAGCGCGTCTTCAACTATGTCTGATACCAGAGAAAATACAGGCGGTTTTGACCGTGACCGTGAGCGGATGCACCGTCAAATGCTGTCATCGGTATCGCATGACCTTAAAACCCCTTTAGCTTCCATCATAGGCTCCTTAGAAGTTTTTGAGCGTATGAAGGATAAATTGCCTGAGGATAAGCAATTAGCCTTGGTGCAGGTGGCGCTTCAAGAAGCGTATCGCCTTGATAATTTCATCACCAATATTTTGGATATGGCTAAGCTTGATAATGGTCTGGTGAAGGCTAAAAACGAAAGCGCTGACATATCTGAGATGCTGCAAAACTCTATTTTGCGCCTCAATCATCGTCTTCGCGGCACACAAGTGAATGTAAAGGGGGCGGGTCCTCTACGTTCAATGACGGATGCGACCCTCTTGGGCCGCGTTGTATGCCTTATTCTTGATAACGCCGTTAAATATGGTGGCGCTACGGCGACCATTGATATTGAGTTTGGTAAGAGCGAAGATGGCAAAGGATTTGTGTCTATTCGTGATCGCGGTCGCGGCATTCCAGCTGAACAGGTCGAAGCTATCTTCTCAAAATATACCCGTTTTGCGAAAGAAGATCAGCAAAATGCAGGTACAGGCCTAGGACTAGCTATTGCACGTTCCATCATGGCTCTCTTAGGTGGACAGATCACAGGCGCCAATCATCCAGAAGGCGGCGCTGTCTTTACCCTTAAATTCCCAGTCTCAAACTAACCCTTCTAAAAAGCAAAAAAGAGGCCCGAAGGCCTCTTTTCTTATACCTGACCGGTGTTAAACGACCGGTGTCGGTGGACGACGTCCTGTAATCAGGCTGTAGACCAGTGAAGCAATGAACAGAATGATGAAGACCACAGCGAGGAACTTTGCGATTTCTGCAAAGGTACCAGCGAGGCCAGCAAATCCGAACACCGCTGCAACGACAGCGAGCAGGAAGAAAGTAATGATCCAGTTGATCATGGGTAGCTCCTCAAAGTTGTTAATGTTGCGTCCCATATGCTGCAACACAAAGCCGGCTGGCTGAGGCTCACTTAAAATGCTGGTAAGTCCAAACATCTCATTCAAGCTTGTGGCGCGAACTTGGCTATAACGTGGCTGCATACAAGGACACATCTGCGTAATGTCTCTTAGCGATCTAGATTGATCTGATCAGGACGCGTGAAAGCGCCTGTAGCAGCACCGGCAGCACCACCAATAGCAGCACCAGCAAGTGGGTTACCCATGAGGGCACCACCGACAGCACCGGCACCAGCGCCAATACCCGCGCCTGTCAGAGCGCGTTCGCCTGGGCTATGGCCGCAAGCTGCGAGCATGCCGAGAGTCGATAGAATCACTACAAATTTAATCGGTTTCATTGATAACCTCCTTGTTGACCTTAGAGTCCTAACCTACTGATAGGTCTCTAAAGTCTCGGCGGTTATATGCAGCCTGTTTTATAAAAAACCTGTAACGAGCTTACGCCTTTGGTTGCGTCCTCAGTCAGGCCGCTTGCTCCATATCGGCATTCAGGGTTTCCATACGATAGCCAACGCCTGGCTCGGTCACAATGAGCTGCGGGTTGGATGGATCCTTTTCAAGCTTTTCACGGACTTGGCCTACATAAACGCGAAGATATTGTGTGTCTTCGCTATGAGCAGGGCCCCAAACTTCATTCAAAATCTGCTTATGGGTCAACATACGACCGCGATTGATCATGAAGTAGCGAACAAGCTCATATTCCTTGGGTGTAAGAGCAATCTTTTCACCATTGAGGAAGGCTTCATGACGGACAAGGTCCATACGAAGAGCGCCATTGAGCAATTCAGGCTCGCCACCTTCACGTACGATAGCTTTGCGTAAGTTTGCCTTAATGCGCGCAATGAGAACACCAGCATTGAAGGGTTTGATGATGTAATCATCAGCGCCTGCATCCAAAGCTGCGATCACTTCTTCATCAAAAGCGCGCACTGAGAGAACAATGATGGGAACTTGTGACCATTGGCGAACTTCAGTGATGACTTCTTTGCCATCAATGTCAGGAAGACCAAGATCGAGCAAAATGAGATCAGGCTTAACCGAAGCGCTCATGCGAACAGCTTGTTTGCCGCAATCACTTTCTTCAATACGGAAGTCAGATGCATCCAAAAAAATGTTGAGCATCTTGCGAATTTGCAATTCGTCATCAACAACTAGGATTGTGCTTTTCTTCTCATGCATTGGTACTCTCCATGACTATGCGGTTAAATATAGTGGATTTTTTAAGGATTTGATACGTTCCCGTCATTACCAGCTCAAATGCATATTGGCTGACTTTCTATCGTTAACGCTGATATTTTGTCTCTTCACTTGGCCGTTATTGCTCGCTTCAACAGCATAGCTGCCAGCAGGTAATTTAGCATAGAAGAGGGGGCCTATAGCTGTGTTCAGCAACTGATTACCTTGACGGTCACTAATAGCAATATGCGTATCACCTTCAAAGGCGCCGTTTTTCGAGGCACTCATAACATGAAAATTGTAATCGCCTTTAACAGCTTTCAATTCATCACGCTCTTCATCGCCAATACCACCTGTTACGTACCAGATGCCGCCAATTTGCATAGGCTGTAGCACGCTTTGGTAATTAGACATATGGGGTGCAGGCTTCTGTGCATCTGTAAGTGTGTTGCGCAATGCAGGTTGAGGGGCATTGACTTCGTTGGCATTCAGGGTGCCAAGTGATTTTGTGGTCGTCGTCACTTCTGTTGTAGTAGAAGGGGTGGCTGACGTATTGATGGTTGTGGTGTATGATTCAGTAACGTTCGCTGCCATAGCTGAGATGGTTTGCAGGGCAAACACTGTGCTAGCGATCATAAGATTGTGGGTGATGCGGAATTTGGGCATAGGACCTCCATTGCGTGACCATTAAGATTTGCTCTTAACCACATCAAAAACGAATAATGATGAATAAAGGGAGCATAAAAAACCCATAAAGATGCATACTTATGGCTTCTTTATAGGTTTCATATCATCCCGCAATCGCTTCCTGATGGGCCTTTGATCGATCTTGATGTGTGCCTTATGGCGATTCTACGCACGAGTAACAATCAACAGGTCTCAGGAGATATAATCATGTTCACGTCAAAACCCATCCTTGCAGCTGCACTTCTACTTCTCTCAGCTGGCGCTTCTTACGCTGCTACAGGCAAATATTTAGAACCCGCATCCTCAATCAAGCCAATTGTCGTAGCTGATGCACGTGATGTGGTTTACTCGATGGGTAGTGGCACAGTTGCACGTTCAAGCTCAGGCGAATGCATTCGCACCAAATGGATGAATGGTTATGACGTATGCTCAACAGCAGCTGCACCAGCTCCTGTTGTTAAGACACAAAAACAACGTTCGGTTTCACTCTCACGTGAAGAACGTACTGTTTATTTTGATTTCAACAAAGCAAGCTTGAAGCCTGAAATGAAGGAACGTCTGAACACCTTGGCAAATGTCCTTCGCTCGGATGACCAAGTTCGTGGCGCTCGCATTGTTGGTTATGCCGATCGTATCGGCAACCCAGGTTACAATGAAAAGCTTTCAAAGAAGCGTGCTGAAAGCGTACGTCAATATCTCGTTGCTAAAGGCATCATCAATACCAGCGTTGCTGACACACGTTGGTTTGGTGAAAGTGAACCTGCAACAGATTGCTCAGATGATTTGAAGCGTTCAGAATTGATCGAATGCTTACAAAAAGATCGTCGCGTCGAAGTTGAAATCGACTACGTAGCAGATGTTCACGCATCACGGTAATTAGTATGACAACAATTTCATCGACACTTAAGAAGGAGAAAGACATGTACGCCTCAACAAAAGAGAATATTAAGC
>JBASWO010000053.1:0-27517 GCA_049276515.1 Alphaproteobacteria bacterium | reverse complement strand
GTTGCTGATCCTCGATTTTGGTACGGCAACAACCTTTGATGTTGTGGATGCGGAAGGCAATTATGTAGGCGGCGCTATTGCGCCGGGCATCAACCTGTCACTTGAGGCCCTACATATGGCGGCAGCTAAATTACCACGCGTAGGTATTGAGCCATCAAAGCGTGTTATTGGAAAGAACACGAATGAAGCTATCCAATCAGGTATCTATTGGGGCTATACAGGTCTGATTGAAGGTATGATTACGCGTATTAAGAAAGAATTTGGCCAGCCTATGACAGTGATTGCAACGGGTGGCCTCTCAAAACTATTTGAAAATGCAGTTCATGGCGTTGATCATTATGACGCTGATTTAACGTTGCATGGCCTTTATAAAATCTTTGAACGAAATCAAAAGAAATCCAAACAATGAGCAAAACAAGAAGAGACCCGCACCGTCCACCCGATGATGCGTTATGGTATTTGTCGCTTGGTGGTGCCGGCGAAATTGGCATGAATATGAGCCTGTATGGCACGGGCGGTAAGTGGCTTATGGTTGATTGTGGCATCACTTTTGGTGATGAAACAACGCCTGGCGTTGAAATTATTATGCCGGACATTTCTTTTATCACGGATCGAAGAGATGATTTGGTAGGAATGGTGATTACACATGGTCATGAAGATCATATTGGGGCCATTCCCTATCTTTGGTCACAGTTGCAGTGCCCTGTTTATGCAACAAAATTTACGGCAGAACTTATTCGTAACAAACTGGCGCAAGCTGATTTAAAGGGTGCTGTACGCATAATTGAATTACCTCAGGGTGGGGGATTTGAGCTTGGACCTTTTAAGGGTGAAATGGTGCCTGTTACGCATTCCATTCCTGAATCCAATATGTTGGCCCTCAAAACACCTCATGGCATGGTCTTACATACAGGCGATTGGAAATTCGATCCGGATCCCATTGTAGGCCGTTTAACCGATGATGAGCGTCTCAAAGAATTGGGCCGAGAAGGGGTCTTGGCTGTCATTGGTGACTCAACCAATGCTTTAGTGCCTGGGCATTCGGGATCGGAACGCACAGTTCAGGATGAATTTCAGTCGCTTTTTAAAACTATCAATAGCCGTATTATTGTTACGTGTTTTTCAAGCAACATTGCTCGGCTCAAATCTATTGCGATAGCTGCCAAGCAAAGTGGTCGCTATGTGACACTTGTGGGACGGTCCTTGTGGCGTAATGCAGAAGTCGCTGAAGAGTGTGGCTATCTCCCAGAATTTAACGAATTCCTAAGTGAAAACGAAGCCATGTTATCGCCTCGAGACAAAATCGTTATGATTTGTACGGGATGCCAAGGAGAGCCACGCTCTGCTTTGCCGCGCATTATTACGTCAGACCATCCCGAAGTTGAATTGGATGAAGGCGATGTTGTTGTTTTTTCCTCGCGCGAGATACCGGGTAATGAAAAGGCAATCGCACGTTTACAAAACAACCTTATTGCGAATGGTTTGAAAGTTATTACAGCAGATCAGGCCAATGTTCATGTCTCTGGACATCCTGCACAAGAAGAGCTCACTGAACTTTACCAATGGGTGCGGCCAAAACTTGTATTGCCAGTGCATGGTGAGGCGCGCCATCAAATGGAGCATGCGCGGATTGCTAAAGAGTGCCAAGTCCCTGACACTCTCATTCCTGCGAATGGCCAAATCATACGCTTAGGTCCAGGTATTCATGAAATCGTCGGTGAACTTAAAAATGGCCGATTAGGTTTAGATGGCAAGGTTTTGCGTCATCTTGATCATGAAGCGGCTAAGAACCGCCGTAAAATGAGTTACAATGGTGCAGCGGTTATTACGCTTGTTATGGACGCACGTGGTAAAGTTGTGCAGGAGCCTTTGGTAGCGCTCATGGGTCTTGCAGAGGATGGGATCGATGCCATGCAAGGCGATATTGTTGCTATTGTCCAAGATGCTGTTGAAAGTATGCCAAAATCGACGCGTATAGATGATGCAGCAGTGCGTCATGCCGCAGCTACTGCTGTGCGACGCTGGCTTAAAGAGCATCATGGCAAGAAGCCAGTAACCGATGTTCACTTAGTGAGGGTATAATATGAATATCTTCAGCGGGATTATGGTTTTTGTGCTGATTTGGTGGATGGTGATGTTCTGTGTCCTACCCATCAATATTCAAAGTGAGAATAAGCCAAGAGATGGTGCGATGCCTGGCGCACCACTTAATCCTGATCTCAAGCGTAAGGCCATTTGGACAACAGGTATATCTGTTGTCATCTGGCTCTGTATATATGGATTGATTAAAGCAGAGCTTGTCTCATTCCGTGACATAGCGTCACGAATGAGTATGTGAGCTTATTGTTAGCCGAAGCCACGACCCCTTGGGTGTGCGGCAACAAGGCCACTTACATGGCGATCTGGCTTACAAAGATGTCCACTGAATACCACGGGTTCAGTTGCTTCAGTAGCAGCTGGCTGAAGGATTGGACTTGAGGAACCACCCTTTCCTGGGGTGTCTACTCGTGCAGCAAGCCGTGTCAGAGCATCAGCAATATCTAGTTCTTTTTGTACGCGGGTACCCATATCAATTTCCTTCACTATGATTTCGTATATGCCAATAAATTAGGGGTTTTCTATAGGTCATTCAAGATGGGTAATTAATTTCATAAAATGGTTAATCCCATGGACTTCGCCCCAAATATCCGTAAAAATGCAGTTTCCCAAGGGATAAAGCATGAAAACACTCGCTGATATACGCTCTACTTTTCTGAATTATTTCGCCAAACAGGGCCACACAATTGTGGAATCGAGTCCTCTCGTGCCACGCAATGATCCAACTTTAATGTTCGTCAATTCAGGTATGGTGCAATTTAAGAACGTCTTCACAGGTGCCGAAACACGACCCTATAAGCGTGCAACATCAGCGCAGAAGTCAGTACGTGCCGGCGGCAAGCATAACGATCTTGAAAATGTTGGTTATACCGCCCGCCACCATACTTTTTTTGAGATGCTCGGTAATTTTTCTTTTGGCGATTATTTCAAAGAAGAAGCCATTGCTTATGCATGGGAACTTGTCACTAAAGATTACGGTCTCAAGAAAGATAAGCTACTGGTTACCGTTTATCATGAAGATGATCAGGCCGCACAGATTTGGAAGAAAGTGGCTGGTTTCTCAGATGACAAAATTATCAGGATTAAAACCGATGCTAACTTCTGGCGTATGGGTGATGTAGGTCCTTGTGGCCCCTGTTCAGAAATTTTCATCGACCAAGGCGATAAATTACAGGGTGGGCCCCCCGGATCACCGGATGAAGATGGTGATCGTTTCCTTGAATTCTGGAATCTTGTCTTCATGCAGTTTGAAGAGCAGCCAGGCGGCAAGCGTGTTCCGCTGCCTAAACCGTCCGTTGATACTGGCATGGGCCTTGAGCGCATGGCGGCGATCCTGCAAGGGGTGACCTCGAATTACGATATTGATCTCTTCAAGGCTATTATTGGTGTTACAGCTGATCTCGTGAAGGTCGATCCAGAAGGTGCTCAAAAACCATCTTTCCGCGTGATTGCCGATCATTTGCGGGCCACATCTTTCCTTATTGCTGATGGTGTGTTGCCTGGCAACGAGGGCCGCGGTTATGTGTTGCGCCGTATTATGCGTAGAGCTATGCGTCATGCCCATATATTAGGCGCTAAAGAGCCTATGATTTACCAGCTGGTACCAGAACTTGTGAAACAGATGGGCACGGCTTATCCCGAGCTCGTTCGCGCACAACCATTGATTACTGAGACTTTGAAGCTTGAAGAATCGCGTTTCAAACAAATGTTGGATCGTGGTCTTAAACTTTTAGATGAAGAAACCAAAAATCTACCTAAAGGTGGAGCTTTAAAAGGCGAAGTTGCCTTTAAACTTTATGATACTTTTGGTTTCCCTTTAGATTTAACGCAGGACGTTTTGCGCGGGCAGGGGCAGAAAGTTGATGTGCCAGGTTTTGAAGCGGCTATGGCAAAACAAAAAGAGACAGCTCGTGCTTCATGGTCAGGCTCGGGGCAAACGGGGACCGCAAAACTATGGTTTGAGTTGCGCGATGAGTTAGGCGCTACAGACTTCCTTGGCTACAGCACAGAAAAAGCAGAGGGCCAAATTACCGCTCTCATCAAGAATGCTGCACGCGTGGGTGATGTGAAAGCGGGGGATGATGTGCAAATCATCGTCAATCAAACACCATTCTATGGCGAATCTGGTGGCCAGATGGGTGATACGGGTGTGATCACAACGCCATCTGGCGCTGTTGTCAAAATTACCGACACTCAAAAAGAAGCCGATACCGTCTGGGTTCATATTGGTAAAGTTGAAAAAGGTACTTTAAAGACAGGTGATCTTGTTGTTATGGAAGTCAATGCCACACGGCGTTCGAACTTGCGTTCCCATCACTCAGCTACTCATCTTTTACATGAGGCCTTGCGCCGTAAGCTTGGTACGCATGTCACTCAAAAAGGATCTTTGGTGGCGCCTGATAAGTTGCGTTTTGATTTTAGCCAACCCACACCGATTGCCGCCAAAGACATTGAAGAGATTGAGCTCGAGGTCAATAATCGTATTCGCCAAAATGATGAAGTTACAACGCGCCTTATGACGCCTAAAGAGGCCACTGATAACGGCGCCATGGCTCTTTTTGGTGAGAAATATGGTGATGAAGTGCGTGTGCTCTTTATGGGCGGTAGGGAAGATAAGAATGAGCAAGGCAAAGAGCATTTCTCGGTTGAGCTTTGCGGCGGAACACACGTAAAGCGTACGGGCGATATTGGGCTCTTTAAAATCGTTTCTGAAAGTGCTGTCTCAAGTGGAGTGAGACGTATTGAGGCGCTAACAGGTGCGGCTGCTTTAGATTGGTATAATCAGCAAGAGAAACTGCTGCAATCAGCTGCCGATGCTGCAAAAGCACCTGCGTCAGAACTGCCTGCTCGCGTGACGCAATTAATTGAAGACCGCAAAAAATTAGAACGTGAAATTGCAGATCTACGTAAGCAATTGGCTTTAGGTGGCGGTGGTTCTGTATCAGGAGCTGCTGCAGAAGCTCCAAAACAAATTAATGGCATCAATTTTGTTGGACGTATTTTAAAAGATGTTCCTGCCAAAGATTTGAAGCCCATGGCTGATGCTTTTAAAGGGCAGATTAAATCTGGTGTTGTGGCGCTTCTCTCTGGTGCTGATGATAAAGTATCGATTGTTGTTGCTGTTACAGAAGATCTCGTAAAGCGCGTAAGCGCTGTAGATCTTGTTAAGACAGGTGCTGAAGCTGTCGGCGGTAAAGGCGGCGGCGGTCGCCCAGACATGGCGCAAGCTGGCGGATCAGATGTATCAGCTATGTCGAAAGCGATAATTGCAATTGAGCAGGCGCTGGAGAAGAAAGCAGCTTAGGTTGTCTCATACCAGATCGTAACCCAGGTAATGATCGCAACAATAACAGCCACAATCACAAGCAAGGCTAAGCTAATACCAATCCAAGCGAAGGCGAGTGCTGTTGCTATACCTGTTACCAATTCAATGATTGGGTAACGTGCGGGAATTTGAGCTTTGCAATAACGGCACATGCCGCCACTGAGTATCCAAGATAAAATAGGAACTAAATCAGTTGGTTTTAATCCCGTTTTGCATTTGGGGCAGTATGAGCCTGGTTTAATAATCGACATATTAAGAGGCAGGCGGTAACTGAGCATGCTAATAAAACTGCCGAGAGCTATGCCGCAGAGAGCGCCGATAAAGAGGAGAAACCAAGCCGATTCAAAAGGAGGCGGGATGTCACTCATTTTCGCTCCACAACGCAGATACCGTGCTTCAACATCCAGCCAACACACCGCAAGACGCGATCTTGCTCATTATCAGGGAAGGCTGTCGTCACATCATAAACACGTGCAGTTCCGGCTTTACGGATCAATTCAATTAATTCCAGCATCGTGGCTTTAGGGGCCATTAGTTCAGGAACAAAGAAATTCATATCATGCTTCATAAGATTTTTAATTTCGTCCACACTCATTGTGACATGAATTTTATCATCTTGGGTTAAATGTGTTGTGGGGAAGCTCTTAAACATGGCCCAAGGATTGGGGAAACCGGGATGGACGGCTTGCCAGCCTATTGGGATACCTGCTTTGGGTGGTTTAGCCTGACGTTGCTCGGCTAGTTGTTGCCAGAGATTTTCATACGCCTTTATGATGTGTCGCCAATCAAACATGTTTTGAGCGCGGATACGGCCATTGTCACCAAAACTACGACGTTTTGCGGCATCATCAGCTAAGATTTGAATTGCCTTTGCACATTTCTCGACATCAATCGTCGTTGATTGTGCTGATGCCATTAAAGAGACACCATAATTCTCTTCATTGTAATAAGCCTCAGCAATGGCAAGGCCAGCTTTTGGATCTGGCATTAATGTGGGAATAAGAAAACCATCCAGCCCGTCACGCACAGAGCCACGATAACCATTCCAGTCACTAATAATAGCCGGCAGACCTGATGCCATAGCCTCAATTGGGGTGAGGCCAAAACTCTCCTGAATATTATCGGAGAGAGATGTGAAGATATCGGCGCCTGCCCATAATCCATCGGGAAAGCGTGGATCATTATTCATAACAAATTCGACTTTAGCTTTTACGCAAGTGGCGGTCGCGAGAGCTTTAAAATGCGTCTCCATATCGATGGGCTTGAAATAGCCAAACATCACAACGCGCAATTTCTTTTGTGTGTGTTGTGCGGCGCGTTCAGCAGCTTGCCATAGTGCAAGAGGGTGGGCTTTTGTTGCAAAACTAAGACGGCCAACAAAAAGGATAACAACTTCATCATCGCTTACATTTAAGGCTTTGCGTTGAGCTGTCCGTTTATCATCGGATGTTAGGCGTAGAAATTTATCTGTATCAATGCCCAGAGGAATAACGGGTGTTTGAACTGGGCATTTAAATTTGCCACCTGAGCGAAAATTTAAATAATCTGCATAGATGCCCCATAAATTCTGCACAGCGTCACGAATGGCTTCAGAGGGGCATATTAAGGCATCTGTTCCATCGCTCGGTGCAACAACAAGTTCTCCGACAGCTCGCGCGATACGCTCACCACTCATGGTGTGAACAAGTCCACAAGTTGAGAATCCTACACCATCTAATTGCTGACGGCGCCAAACGAGGTCAGCGGTGAGTGGATCGGGGCGGAATAGGCATGAAATACTACCGAGGTTATGTTTGGGATGGCGTGGATCTAATCCCAGACAGCGATTTTCTGCATCAATGCCTATATTCTTTGCCAATAACTTAAAGTGCTCAAAGCTTGGAATATCTGTTGGTCGACAGAGGAATTTATCTTGGCGGCTATGTTTAAAATAAGCAGTTAGGAGATTATTGACTGCAACATCCAGGCCAAAAATTTCAGTTTCACCTTGACCAGATGAGGGGCGGGCATATTGGACGCACACCGTCATGTTAGGAGGCACCGCCAGCTTTCTTGGGCTGTAGCTTCGCAATCGTGGCCGTTGTGCTATGGCCATCGACAAGATTGGCGAGCACAACTTGCCCACCCCAACCTTGTACAAGATCAGCGCCAACGACTGTGCTCACGGTATAGTCAGCACCTTTGATTAAGACAGTAGGGCGTATGGCTTTAATCAATTCTACGGGCGTGTCTTCACCAAAGATAACAATCTGATCTACATCGCTAAGGGACGCCAAAACGGTTGCCCGCGAAGCTTCGTTTTGCACGGGACGCGTCTCACCTTTGAGCTTTTTAACAGAAGCATCGCTGTTCAAGCCGACAATCAGCTTATCGCAGGCTTTACGTGCTTGGCGCAGTAAAGAGATATGTCCAGGATGAAGGAGATCAAAGCAACCATTGGTAAATCCAACTTTAAAGCCTTGCTTGCGCCAGCGTTCAGCTAGCTCTGAGGCTTCAGTTAGTGAGATGAGTTTATCTTCACTTTGGCGTGCTTGATCATGCGCTAGTTCACGCTTTAATTCTTCGCGCGTGACTGTAGCTGTGCCAATCTTTCCGACCACAATAGCGCCCGCGATATTGGCGAGTGCAGCGCTATCAGTTGGCGATAAACCGCCTGCGAGAGCTAAAGCTAAAGTAGCTACAACCGTATCGCCAGCACCAGAAACATCAAAAATTTCGCGCGCCGTGGCGCGTAAATGAACCGAAGGCTGATCTTTCATGACAAGGCAAACGCCGTCAGCGCCAAGTTTAGCCAACACACCTTGCAATTTGTGCGCATCAATCAACTGGCGCGCTGCCTTCTCAGCATCTGCAACATCTTTAATGGCCATGCCGCTGACTTCGGTGAGTTCTTTACGATTTGGTGTCAGCATATAAGCGCCATGATATTGAGTGAAATCACGGCCCTTGGGGTCAATGAGAACTTTGCATCCTTGGGCGTTAGCTTCTTTGATAATATCGGCAACGACTGATTTTGTGAGAACGCCCTTGGCATAGTCAGAAAGAATGATGACTTTGCAATCCTGCAGAGCGCCACGAACGCGTAGCAAAATTTGTTTTTCGACATCGCTGGAGACGGCTTGGCTAATTTCGTGGTCAGCGCGCAGCAATTGCTGCCCATCAGCCACATATCGTGTCTTGAGTGTGGTAGGTCGGGAGTTGTCCGTCAAAAGATTTGACGTCACTTGCGGTAAAGATGTGAGTTGCTTAGCTAGGTCATAGCCAGCCTGGTCTTGGCCGACGACACCAATAAAATCAACCTGGCCGCCGAGCGAGACAATATTGCGTACGACGTTACCGGCAGCCCCAAGGGTCACTGCTTCGCGCTGAATACGCAAAACAGGAATAGGTGCTTCGGGCGAGATGCGTTCAACCTGTCCATAAATATACCTATCCAACATGACATCGCCCACGCACAGTACGCGATGATTGGAAAGCTTATCGATAAGGGGAATAAGTTTTTGATCCATAAATCCTGCCGTTAAACGTATTTATCGTCTTTTGCCAGGTAATCCTGAACGTAAAGTTTGATGCCATCTTCAAGGCTGGTAAAGGGTGCAGTGTAGCCGCTAGCACGTAATTTACCCATGTCAGCTTCAGTAAAGTACTGATATTTACCCTGAAGTTCTTCTGGCATTGGCCTATATTTGATGAGGGGCGCTTTGCCTGCGGCTTGGTAGGTCGCAACTGCCAAATCAGCAAAACTACGAGCCTGGCCGGTGCCTAGATTGAAAAGTCCGTTAATCTTCGGATGCTCGAGTAGCCACAGCATAACTTTTACACAATCACCTACCCAAACAAAATCACGTAGCTGGCCACCGTCTTCGTAAGAAGGGTTGTGGGATTTAAAGAGTTGGAACGCTTCGTTGCGAACTGTGAAAGGATAAATTTGATCAACAACAGAGCGTTGGCTTCCTTTGTGATACTCATTGGGGCCATAGACATTAAAAAACTTGAGGCCAACACATTGTTGTGGGCCACCGGTGCCACGAGACTTTTGTCGTGTGACCCAGCGATCAAATAAATGTTTGCTCCAACCGTATGCATTAAGGGGCTGTAGAGCTGAAAGACTGCCAATGCTTTCTTCATCTTTAAAACCATTGGAGCCATCGCCATAAGTTGCAGCTGATGAGGCATAGATGAATTGAACATTTGCGTCTTTGCACCAGTGCCATAGACGGCAGCTTAAGCGGAAATTTGTGTCGATGATGAGGTCAGCATCGGTTTCGGTTGTCGTCGAAATCGCGCCCATATGAAAAATGGCTTCAATCTCACCGGTGTGCTGATCGAGAAATTCCATAAGCTTTTCAGGGGCAACAATGGCCTCAAGGTCACGTTTGGCCAAATTGTGCCATTTGTCGCCGGAACCTAGCCAATCGCACACAACCACGCGCTCGCCACGCGCATCAAGCGCTGCTACAAGATTAGAGCCAATAAAGCCGGCACCGCCGGTAACGATAATCATGGGTAACCTCAGGATTCTGGCCTCCAATAGACCCGCTTGACTTCGATTTGACAAGTGCGTTCAGTTGCGGCTCTTTTCAAATGGTTATGGAGATTCGAAGAATGAAGCGTGCATTGGTTTTTCCGGGGCAGGGTAGTCAGGCGGTTGGCATGGGCCAAGCCTTAGCGGCTGCCTTTACCGAGGCGCGTGACGTGTTTCAGGAAGTCGATGAGGCCCTGGGGCAGAACCTGAGCAAACTCATGTTTGAGGGGCCTCCGGATGACCTCAAGCTAACAGAAAACGCCCAGCCAGCCCTTATGGCCGTTAGTATGGCAGTTATCCGGGTGCTTGAAAAACAGGGCAACTTTCAACTTCCAGCGGCCGCTAAATTCGTAGCTGGCCACAGTCTTGGCGAATATTCTGCTCTTTGCGCTGCAGGAATGTTCAGCCTGGCTGATACAGCCCGTCTCTTAAAAAAGCGTGGACAGGCTATGCAAGAGGCGGTGCCTGTGGGGATTGGCGCTATGGCTGCCCTCATAGGTGTTGATATGGCGATCGCCCAAGAAATTGCAGCAGCTGCCGCGCAAGGTGAAGTTTGTACGGCAGCTAACGATAATGCACCAGGGCAGGTGGTTATCAGTGGTCATGTAGCAGCTGTGGATCGTGCCATGGCAATTGCAGCAGAACGTGGCTTTAAACGCAGCGTAAAATTACCCGTTAGCGCTCCTTTTCATTGCTCTTTGATGCAGCCTGCGGCGGATGTTATGCAAAAAGCTCTGAGTAATGTATCGATTAAGGCCCCAGTAGTACCCGTTGTTGCGAATGTGACAGCAGAGGCCGAAAGTGAAGCGGCAACAATCCGCAATTTATTGGTCAAACAGGTGACGGGCGCTGTGCGTTGGCGTGAATCGGTTCTCTACATGAGGGCGCAAGGTGTTGAGCAATTGGTAGAGTGTGGTGCAGGCAATGTTCTGGCTGGGTTAACTAAGCGTATTGATAAAGAATTGCCCGCACTCTCTTTGCAGACACCCGAAGATATTGATGCTTTTTTGAAAACGGTTTGAGGAGTTTCTATGTTTAATCTTACTGGTAAGACGGCTTTGGTTACGGGCGCTTCTGGTGGCCTTGGTAATAGCATCGCGAGGGCTTTGCACGCACAGGGTGCTAAAGTTGTATTGTCGGGCACCAAAGTAGATGCCTTGCAGGCACTACAATCCCAACTTGGTGATCGTAGTTTTGTTGCTCCTGCTAATTTATCAGATCCTACGGCGCCTGCGCAGTTGCTCAAAGATGCCGAGGCACAAGCTGGTTCCGGCGTAGATATTTTGATTAACAATGCCGGACTTACGCGTGATGGCTTAGCCTTACGCATGAAAGATGATGATTGGGAAACCGTCATCAATGTTAATTTAGCTGCTGCGTTTCGTTTAAGCCGCGCTTCCTTGAAAGGCATGATGTCACGCCGTTGGGGTCGGATTATCAGCATAACATCTATTGTGGGTGTTACGGGCAATGGCGGTCAGGCTAATTATGCAGCATCAAAAGCTGGCTTAATCGGCATGAGCAAATCATTGGCGCAAGAAATGGCGCCACGCAATGTGACTGTAAATTGTGTTGCTCCGGGTTTTATTGCATCAGCAATGACTGACGCTTTAACTGATGATCAAAAACAAAAAATCCTAGCCAGCATTCCGGCAGGTCATATGGGTGAGGGCAAGGATATTGCAGCAGGGGTTGTATTTTTGGCTTCAGAAGAGGCCCGCTACATCACAGGTCAAACCCTGCATATCAATGGCGGTATGGCGATGATATAATCGCCCTATGCCTAAAGAACGCAGCTCCCTAAGAAAACGTGTCAAACGCTATGCCAAAGTTTCGGCATCAATGGCTGGTTTTGGCGCGCGTGCAGCAGGCAAACGCTATTTGGGGCTGGATGTAAATCGCCAGAAACAAGCGGAACGTTTAAGGGGTGCTTTAGGGGGGTTAAAAGGCCCCTTAATGAAAGTGGCGCAAATTCTTTCCACCATCCCAGATGTTATACCCAAAGAATACGCGATGGAATTGGCGCAGCTTCAATCAGACGCGCCATCAATGGGCTGGCCTTTTGTAAAACGTCGTATGGCTTCTGAGCTTGGCCCGAGTTGGGAAAAGAAGTTTAAAAGCTTTGAGCATGAAGCAAGTGCAGCGGCGTCTTTAGGTCAGGTGCATCGTGCAGAAACACGCGATGGTAAGAAACTGGCATGTAAGCTTCAGTACCCGGATATGACATCAACCGTTGAGGCTGATTTACGACAACTCAAGCTAGTCATGGCTGTTTTTGAACGTTATGACCGCGCCGTTTCAACGACGAAGGTTCAGGCTGAAATTGCTGATCGCCTGCGTGAAGAATTAGATTATGTGCTTGAAGCTAAGCATATTGATTTGTATCGCCATATGCTCGCTGACGTGAAGAATATTTATGTTCCTGATGTTGTAAAATTGCTTTCAACCGAACGTCTTTTAACGATGACATGGCTAGAGGGAGACAAGATGGCCCTTGCCGCTGAAAGGCGACCCCAGAAAGATCGCAACGCGATTGCCATGAATATGTTTCGGGCTTGGTACACGCCCTTTTATTATTACGGTGTTATTCATGGTGATCCGCACCTTGGTAATTACACGGTGCGTAAAGATAATGGCATCAATCTCTTGGATTTTGGGTGCATACGGATCTTTAGCCCGCAATTGGTTCAGGGTGTTATCACGCTGTACGAAGCCCTCAGTAAAAACAAACCAGATCTTGCTGTAGAAGCCTACAAGGCCTGGGGTTTTGTCAATCCGAGCAAAGAATTGGTGCGCATTCTTAATATCTGGGCTCAGTTTATTTATGCCCCACTTTTAGAAGACAAGACCCGATTAATTGAAGAAACCAACACAGGGCTTTATGGCCGCGAAACGGCCAATAAGATGCATGCAGAATTGCGCAAAATTGGTGGTATCGAAATTCCACGAGAGTTCGTCTTTATGGATCGCGCTGCCATAGGTCTTGGCTCTGTTTTCTTGCGCCTACGAGCTGAGATAAACTGGTACCGTATGTTCCATGATTTGATAGGCGGCTTTAATGTAAAGGAACTTGCTAAAAGGCAAGAAAAAGCCCTGAAAGCGTGCGGTCTAAACCGCTTCACAGACACAAAAAACTAGGCCATATTAATGGCTTAGTTTGATTCCTTGACCATAGCTTTTAGCTGACATCATGAAAATTGCCATTCCGAAAGAACGCCGTACTTACGAAAAGCGCGTTGCCGCGACACCCGATACAGTAAAAAAATATCGTGCCCTTGGGTACGAAGTTGTCGTGGAAGCAGGAGCGGGGGCAGAAGCTTCTTATCTCGATGATCAGTATATGGCTGCAGGCGCCCAGATTATACCTGATGCTGCTGTAACGTTACGTGATGCAGATATCGTTCTCAAAGTTCAGCGTCCCATGAATGAAGGTGAGGGGCGCAATGAAATGGGCCTCTTGAAGTCGGGTGCTATTTTGGTGGCCATGCTCAATCCTTATGCAGCTCGTGCTGATCTTGATACCTATGCACGCGCGAATATCACGTCTATGTCCATGGAGCTAATGCCGCGTATTACGCGCGCTCAATCGATGGACGTCCTTTCCAGCCAATCAAATCTTGCGGGATACAAGTCTGTTTTGGATGCAGCAGAACAATTTGGTCGTGCCTTTCCTATGATGATGACGGCCGCAGGTACAGTTCCTCCAGCGCGTGTTCTTGTGATGGGGGCTGGTGTTGCAGGCCTACAAGCTATTGCGACTGCAAAGCGCCTGGGTGCTGTGGTTTCTGCTACAGACGTTCGCCCTATTGCTAAAGAGCAGGTTGAAAGTCTTGGCGCTACATTTGTCATGGTCGAAAGCGAAGAAACAAAGCAGGCGCAAACGGCGGGTGGCTACGCCAAGGAAATGAGCGATGATTATAAGCGTCAACAAGCGGCGCTCATTGCTGAAACCATCAAAAAACAAGATGTTGTTATCTGTACGGCTCTCATCCCAGGCCGTGCGGCGCCACGCCTCATTACTGAAGACATGCTCAAGAGCATGAAGCCGGGCTCGGTCATTGTTGATTTAGCTGTTGAGCAGGGCGGTAATTGTGCCATGAGCGAAGCTGGAAAAGTTGTTGATGCCTTTGGTGTTAAAATTGTTGGTCATCGGAATATGGCGAGCCGTATCGCCGTTGATGCTTCGGCGCTTTATGCAAAAAACTTGCTGAACTTTGTTACGCTTATTTCTGCCAAAGAAGGTGGGCAAATCAGCATCAATTGGGATGACGAGATTATCCGCGGTATCACTTTGACGCGTAATGGCAGTATCGTGCATCCACAATTCCAGCAATCAACGGCAGCCTAAGGAGAAGGCCTCATGGATACTTCAAGCAATCAAAATCAAACGGTATCGATGTGGATCACCAGTCTTGCGATTTCAGTTACGTGCTGCGCAATTTTGTTTGTTATTTTTGCGGGCTATTTGACCGACATCAAACGCAATATTGACGCAGGTAATCAGCAAATTGTTCAAATGGCGATCTATCAACAGAAATTGCTAACTGAAATTCAGAATTTACAACGAACAATTGCGACGAACCAAGCAACGCCAGCCACCACGCAGGCTGCGCCTGCTCCAGCAGTGCCAGCGCCTGTATCTGCAGTTCCACCAGCTTTTGCTCCATCGTCTTCTGGCCCTACGTCATCGGCTCCGCCCCCAGGATCGCCAACGGCTATTCCTGAAGTTCCGGCGAAACCATAAGGGAGCTGTTTGCTATGAATGAACTCACATCGAACCTAAATAGTTTAGCTGATGATCAGGAAAAGCTTGCTAGCTTTGCCCGTAATTTAGCGGAACAGGCGCAGGCTCTAGCTGCGCACTCAGGTGGTGTTCAGGCAGGGCATGATTTCTTTATTACAGGCCTCACGGTTTTTGTTTTGGCATGCTTTGTTGGCTATTACGTTGTGTGGCGTGTCACTCCAGCGCTGCATTCACCTTTGATGGCGGTAACAAACGCTGTTTCATCCGTTATTATTGTTGGTGCTCTGTTGGCCGCGGGGCCTATCGAAATGACGTCAGCAAAATGGATGGGGCTAGTCGCCGTCGTATTGGCATCCATTAACATTTTCGGCGGCTTTATTGTGACGCAACGCATGCTGCAAATGTACAAAAAGAAAACCGACATCAAAAAATCCTGAAAGGCTTAGACGCATTCCATGACCAGTATTGTTGCCTTAGCTTATCTAGTTTCCGGTATTTGCTTCATCATGGCTTTACGGGGTTTGGCATCCCCTGTGACAGCACGCCAAGGCAATTTATTCGGCATTGTCGGCATGGCTGTTGCCATTATTACGACGCTCTGCCTTGTGAGCACATCATCATTGTGGGCTATCGCTATAGCTATTGTGATCGGTGGCAGTATCGGTGCGGTCGTTGCTCGCAATATCAAAATGACAGCTTTGCCCCAGCTTGTTGCAGCCTTCCATTCCTTGGTGGGTGCAGCAGCAGTTTTGGTGGCAGGGGCTGCATTCACTAATCCAGGGGCTTATGGCATCGTCAGTGGCGATAAAATTCACCTTTCCAGCCTTGTCGAAATGGGGTTGGGAGTTGCGATTGGTGCCATCACTTTTAGTGGCTCCATCGTCGCTTTTGCAAAATTGCAGGGATTGGTTTCGGGAAAGCCTCTAACCTTTAAGTTTCAGCACCAATTCAATATGGCTCTTGGTGTTTTGGTTTTGCTGCTCATTGTCTGGTTGATGTTGAGTCAGTCGCCTTATGCCTTCTGGGGCATTGTTGCCGTTACTTTTGTTCTAGGTTTTTTGCTAATATTACCTATTGGTGGCGCAGATATGCCTGTCGTCATCTCGATGCTGAACAGTTATTCTGGGTGGGCAGCAGCAGCAACGGGCTTCACGCTTGAAAATCCTCTCTTGATCATCACGGGCGCTTTAGTCGGCGCTTCGGGTGCAATCCTGAGCTACATCATGTGCAAGGGCATGAACCGTTCCATCTTTAATGTTATTTTGGGTGGTTTTGGAACAGATGCAAGTTCTGCTGCCGCTGCAGCAGGCGCAGGTGATCGCACAGTCAAAATTGGCTCAGCCGAAGATGCAGGCTTCATTCTAAAGAATGCGGCGAGCGTCGTGATCGTCCCTGGTTACGGTATGGCGGTTGCGCAAGCCCAGCATGCTTTACGTGAAATGGCTGACCATTTGAAGGCTGAAGGTGTTCAGGTTCGTTATGCCATCCATCCTGTTGCAGGTCGCATGCCTGGTCATATGAACGTACTCCTAGCTGAAGCCAATGTTCCCTATGACGAAGTTTTAGAGTTGGAAGAAATCAACCGTGATTTTGGTCAAACCGATGTTGCTTTTGTTATAGGCGCAAACGACGTTACCAATCCGGCAGCTAAAACAGATCCAACGTCACCCATCTATGGCATGCCTATTTTAGACGTTGAGAAAGCAAAGACTGTACTCTTTATCAAACGTTCTATGGCAACCGGTTATGCCGGTGTTGAAAACGAACTCTTCTATCACGCCAATACCATGATGCTTTTCGGTGATGCTAAGAAGATGTGCGAAGAGATTGTAAAGGCTTTAGAGGCCTAAACTGCGCCGAGGCTTTGCTCGCGTGACTTCACAAAGCGCAAGCCGGGATTTTCTTCTATAGCGCGATTGAGATGCCAGGCATTTCGGGCTAGGAATACCAAAGCTCCATCGTGATCTTCGGCTAGACTGCCACGATTAGTGTCAGTAAATTTTTTAACCGCCAATGGATCATCGCCTTCTACCCAGCGTGCCGCTTCTAGCCCAGCAGTCTCGAATTTTGCTGGTAGACCATATTCGGCTTCAATACGCGCGGCCAGCACTTCAAACTGCAATGCGCCCACGACACCAACAATCCAATCAGAGCCAAGCAGGGGTTTGAAAACTTGGGAGGCACCTTCTTCGGCAAAATGCTCAAGCGCTTTCCTGAGATGCTTAACCTTCATTGGGTCGCCAATATGGACACGTTGTAGCATTTCAGGAGCAAAGTTAGGCACACCTACATAACGTAAAGTTTCACCCTCGGTTAAGGTATCGCCAATACGCAAAGTGCCGTGATTTGGGATGCCCATAATATCGCCAGCATATGCGTCTTCAGCTAATTCTCGTTCCCGCGCCAAAAAGAGAACTGCATTATTGACGGCCATGGGCTTATTGTCACGAACATGAAAAAGCTTCATGCCACGACGGAAATGGCCTGAGCACATCCGAACAAAAGCAATGCGATCCCGGTGGTTCGGATCCATGTTGGCTTGCACTTTAAAAACAAAGCCAGTTACTTTGTTTTCAGATGGTTCCACCATGCGCTTGTCTGCTTTTTGTGGACGCGGTGAAGGAGCGTATTCGGCAAGCCCAAGTAATAATTCTCGTACTCCAAAATTATTAATGGCACTGCCAAAGTAAACGGGGGTCAAATGGCCTTCGCGATATGCATTGGCATCAAAAGGCGGGCAAAGGCCTCTGACCATCGCCACTTCTTCACGCAGTCTTGTGGCAAAATCTGCGCCAATCAATTCATCAAGTTTAGGATCATCGACGCCTTTACACTCGATGCCTTCAGTTGCCTTCTTATCTACAAGGATGAGGCGGTCGCGTAGTAAGTCGTAGCAACCCTTAAATTCACGTCCCGAGCCAATAGGCCAGCTTGCAGGTGTCACATCTAAAGCTAGAGTTTGTTCAATTTCACTCATCAAATCAAATGGATCGCGTGCTTCGCGGTCCATTTTGTTGATAAAAGTCATGATGGGAACATCACGCATGCGGCAAACTTCAAATAACTTACGGGTCTGGCTTTCGATACCTTTTGCGGCATCGATCACCATGACGGCACTATCAACAGCCGTTAGTGTACGGTATGTATCTTCGGAAAAATCTTCGTGACCAGGTGTGTCAACTAAGTTGAAGCTACGTTCAGCAAAATCGAAGCTCATGACCGAAGCCGTCACTGAAATGCCGCGCTCACGCTCAACTTTCATCCAGTCTGAGCGTGCGCGCCGTTGTTCGCCACGTGCCTTAACAGCCCCAGCCATCTGAATGGCACCGCCAAACAACAGCAGCTTTTCCGTCAGTGTGGTTTTACCAGCATCAGGATGGGCGATAATGGCAAAGGTGCGTCTTTGCGCAACAATGGTTTCTAGCTTGCTTGCATTCATGGGAGCGGTGATAGCGGCTTTATTACCGTAAAATCAAGTCTTTCATGCAATAGACCATATCATCACCGTCACCATAGAGGTCCGTGATATTGGCAATAAGCTTATAGCCGCATTTCTCATAAAATGACTTTGTCGATTGATAGGTGCGATTTGAGACGGTGGCATAAATCTTCGTGCCCCCAAGCCCTCGTACTTTCGTCGAAATGGCTGTTTCCAACATAATGCCAAGGCCTCTGCCTTGCATTTCCTTATGGATCATCATCCAATGTAAGTGATAGCGGCGATCACTAAAGCGAATGGGGCCATAGCAGCCATAACCCAGTAATGTCTCGTCTTGTTCATGTAAGAGAAAGCGGTAGTGGCTTGCGTCACCACGCGTTAAATGCTCATCAAATAAATCCATCCCATAAGCCATTTCGCGGGGCAAAAAATAACCGCCAGACGAATTTAATAGCCTGAAGACTTTGTTTCGGTCTTTGGGGTCGACATGCTCGCGCAAGTGATAGGTTTGGGGTGGTGTGTTCATTGATTATCGGTGACCAGACGATTGCGACCAGTTTGTTTGGCTTTATACAAAGCAGCATCTGCACGTTTCAACAGATCGTCGACGCTATCTTCTGTGTTTTGTACTAAACAGGCTGCGCCCATACTTACTGTTACTGATATGTTTTGACCTCCATCTTTTATGGGTATGGAAGTGCTAGCAATGCGTTCACGTAAACGGTCAGCAATAATGCTCGCAACAGGCAAATCTGTTTCTGGCATAATAATAACAAATTCTTCACCGCCCATTCTGACCACGAGATCGGATGGACGGAGATTATTCATAATACTGCTCACTGTGGTGCGCAGAACATCATCACCAATGTTGTGCCCATATGTGTCGTTCACTTTCTTGAAATGATCGATATCAACCATAAGTGCTGAGAGGGGTTTTAAAACTGTTTTCGATCGTGCCATCATTTTAGGTAAATGCGCATCGAGATAACGGCGATTAAAGGCACCAGTTAAGGGGTCAACCAAAGAAAGCGCTAAGCTATCCTCATAATTTTTACGTAACCGCTCGTAATGACGCTTATGACGCATTTGTGTGCGTGTGCGTGCTAAGAATTCATTAGATTCCATGGGACGTAAAAGATAATCATTGGCACCTAAATCAAGTCCTTTAGCAATTTTTGCCATATCTTGATCACTACCCATGAGCAAAATAGGGGTTTGTCGCGTTGCTTCATGAGTGCGCAAAAGCGGACATAGGCGTAAGCCGTCTTCGTGCTTGAGATCGAGGCTTAAAAAAATCAGATCAAAATTACCTTCTCCTGCCATGGTTGCGGCATCTTTAATATTTTCAGCAAATGTAACTCGCGTTTCTATTGTGCTGAGTGTTTGAAGAATATTTTGCCGTTCTGTCGGGCTGTCTTCAACAACGAGGACATGTCCTCCGGCAATAGCAGCTAGACTTGCAGCTTCGCCTGGAGGCTGGTTGAGAAATTGGCTTGATGTAGCTTCACGTAAGCGCCATTCGTCCATAATCATCTTAAAACGTAGGAGTGAGCGTACGCGTGCCATCAGCGCCATATCATTGATGGGCTTCGTTAGAAAATCATCGGCCCCACATTGCAGGCCTTTTACGCGATCAGCGATGTCGGATAGAGCTGTGACCATCACTACGGGTATATGAGATGTATTGGGGTCGGATTTGAGCCGCTTGCAGGCCTCGAACCCATCCAGCTCAGGCATCATAATATCGAGCAAAACAATATCGGGTTGCTCGCTAGCAACTTTTTCTAGAGCTTCGAGGCCATTAGTTGCAGTACTAATGACATAGTAGTCATGCGATAATTTTGCTGAAAGCAATTTTACGTTTAAGGGGTTGTCATCGACAACAAGGATGCGAGCTGACATTGGCGCTGATTATGAAGATGAAGCTGCCGCTTGTGCATGCGGCTCAAGAAAACGTTTTACCATCGTAACAAATTGGCCGACGGCAATGGGTTTAGACATATAATCTTCGCATCCGCCGCTACGAATTTTTTCTTCGTCCCCCTTCATGGCAAAGGCTGTAACAGCAATGACGGGAATTGATTTTAGATCAGCTTCATTCTTAAGCCATTTGGTTACTTCAAGTCCTGATACTTCGGGCAATTGAATATCCATGATAATGAGGTCGGGATGATGTTTACGGCATAAGTCTAATACTTCCATACCATCCCGTGTATGCATGGTTCTATAGCCATGCGCTTGAAGCAAATCTCGAAATAGCTTCATGTTGAGGTCATTGTCCTCAACAATTAACACAAGTTTTGCCGACGGGTCAGTCATATTGCCTGATAATGCCAGATGTTAGCAGCCGGGAGAAGGTAGAGGTTCAATATCGTTTAAAGTACCGGTAACTGAGAAATCACCGTAATCAATCTGCATCGTACGTACAACGCCATTGGCAAGAAGGTTCAGATTCATTTCGTAATCTGATTCGCCGGTTTCAGTGTTGGTTTTGAAGAAAGCGAGCCGAACAGGCCAGGCACTTTGTGACATCATCACATTAGTCTTCAGTTTTGGGTTTACTTCGGCATCCTGCCATTTAGCAATTGGTGCATTAATAAAAGCGCTGACATCATTTGACCCATCTTCGTCGGAACCATCAAATATATGTCGCGAGAAAAGTTTTTCTCCTGAAGCAGCTTTCTGTAAAATAACCGACGTATGTGAGGAGGGGAAAAGTGTACCTGGTGGTAACTTCATGGTTTTACCTTCGGGTACCGAATAGGTAACCACACCACCATCTCCATCAACAATAGCCTTGCCTACATAGCGTTCGGTTTCCTTGCCATCACTTACGCGGCGTACATTGAAATTGTATTGCTTGCCGTCTTTTGCTTCCCAGGTGACTTCAGTACTAGAGACTTCAGACTCGTCACCTTCACTATAATTGAAATGTAGTTTCATGTGCTGTTGCACGGCCCAGCCGTCACAAACATCCGACCATTCAAATAACATGCGCCCCGAAACGCCAGTAATACTGCTGCCATTTTTGACTGAGCTCAATTTCATATCATAAATGGCTCTGTGCGGCATGATGCCAACTTTTGTTGGCTTCACTTCCGTTGCAGTGCTTGCGGCAGGTGGTGTTTGTTCGATTGGCACGGAAACGGATGCCAAACCCGGCGTTGTGGCGGCGGCCAAAAAAGCAGCGGTGCAGGAAAGGATTTGAAGATGACGCACGTCGAAAAAATCCCCTTAGAACTGGATGCATATTATAGGCAGGTGATCATTAGTATAGTGTCAACATGGGCAATAATCACGGCGTTTTGCCGCTTATTTCAAAGGCTTGCAGGCTAAGAAAAAATGCAAGGGGGAGGCAATTTCTACCCTGCAAAATGGGGTTCCAAAGTGTGATGATTAAAGAAGTTCTTGATAATTCAAGATATTAGCCTTTGGCACGAAGGTTGCGAGTAACGACCCAAGATATTTTTAGGGAGTTATTGTGATGCAAACTTTAACAGTAAGTAAAAGCCAAATTAAACGTAATCTGCAGCCAGCTTTGGCTGAGGTTCGGGCGCTTGCCAAAAAAGCTATACATCCTAATTATCGCGCCAACGATTTAGAGGGCGCCCGTGCTGCGCTGACTGAAGCTGAGTCTATCATTCGAGCTCAAGAAGAGCGAATTAGCCAACTTGAGAATATGGCGCTTACAGACGATTTAACAGGTCTACTTAATCGGCGCGGCTTTACCTTAGCGTTACAGCGAGAGCTATCTTTTGCTCGTCGTGATAAAGAGGCCAGTGGCATTCTTATTATGGTTGATCTTGATGGCTTTAAATCCATTAACGATCTGTGTGGTCACAGTGCTGGTGATGATTATTTGCAGGCCGTAGCACATGCACTTTTATCTGAAGTACGTGACAATGACATTGTCGCTCGCATTGGTGGTGATGAATTTGCCATTTTGCTAACACGCATGGATGAGGATCTGGGTATTAGTCGTCTCAGTAAGTTAGAAAAATCTTTTAATAGCCGCATGATGCAATGGCGTGACAAGACTTTGCCTATGCGCGCTAGTTTCGGCTTATCCTCATTTGATGGAAACGATACGCCTGAATCTGTAATGATGAGCGCCGATCTCAAACTCTACGCGCATAAAGCTTATCGACGTTGTACCCACGCTGTGCGCGTTTAAGGCTTGTTCTTATTTAAAATATCTTCAGCCTTCTTTTTATAGGCTTCAGCCTTATCCATTTGCTTTTGATAAAGTGCAATATTCATAAGCGCCAAATAAGCGCGGTAAAAATTTGGATCAATCTCAAGGGCGCGATCTAGCTCTTGAAGTGCTTCGGGAATGCGCTCTTCTCGATCGGGAAGATTAAGGAGTGCTACAGCAAGATTGTGACGTGTCTCGGCATAGGTATCACTGATCTCGATAGCGCGCCTATATTCAACAACAGCCTTATCAAACTGGCCTTTTTCAGAATAAGCCATAGCAAGATTATTATGCGCGCGGGCTGTGATCTCGCCATGCTTAAAAATATTCGTATAAAAAGTGAACGGGTTTTGCCACACCATGTTTTGCTTGTGGGTAGCAAAGGCTAAAGCCAATGCAGCTATTGTCACTAAACCGGCAATGATTGGTTTGGCTCTCTGAATTCGCTGCTCGCCTAACGCTAAAAAGATTGACTGCGCCATGCCAAGAAAAAGCCCAATGCTTGGGAGGTACATCCAATGCTCCAAAAATAAAGCATTACTTACAATAATAAGGCCTGTGTTAGGAAAATGTGCTGCCCCGAACCACAACAATCCCCAGCTTAGGGGTAGGCCTTTGCGCGTACGAATGAGAAGTATATATGCGCTAACGATCAAAAGAATAATAAGGCCAGTAATTGCTTTTGGAGTCATATTCAAATGGATCGGAAAATTCCGCTCCATGCGTAAATCGGTGGGCCAGACAAGCAATTGTAAATAAGCAGGAAGCGTAGCAAAGAAAGTATAAAACCTAAGCGACAAATTTTCTGAGTAAACTTTTAGACTCTTGTATTGAGGGTTCTCAAAAATGACCGCGTATGTACCTGGTCCATCAAAATGAGGTGTGGTGATGCGCCATGCCACATAAACAAGCATCAGGCACCAGAGGGGCCAAGTTGAAAGATATGTTTTAGGCTGGAGTCGCGTATCTTTTACAAAATACATTGTAACAATAACGAGGGCAGGAAAAACAATCATGCTTTCCTTGCTCAATAGACCTATTAAAAATAAAGGTATAGTCACCCAAATTTTTCTTGCTGTAAAATCAGGAAGTAAAATAAGTAGGCCCCACAAACTAAACATGACAAACAACATGTCAGCTGTTGAGCTCATATAAGTAACGGCTTCTGTATGAATGGGGTGTAGGGCCCAAATTAAGGCGGCGCAAAAAGTAGCGCCGTGGCTAAATTTTAGTTTCTTGCCTAACGAAAATATAAGGCAGGCATTGACTGCATGCAGTACGATATTGATGAGATGAAATGCAAAAGTAGAGAGGCCAAAGAATTGATAGATGAAGAAATAAAGTATGTTTTGAACGGGTCGGTAAAACCCACCTTTAATATGTGCCCCTTCTGTCGTTGAAGCTGTTAATAGCTTTCCAAATGTATCCCAACTCCGAAGATACTCATTAAGAGTAATCAGGAGTCCGTCATCAAACAAAAATTCATTATCATATACATTGCAGTAGGTGAGAAAAACTGCAGCTGTTAGGAGAATGTAGGGCAGTGCATTCTGCCAAGAGGGTGATAATTTCTGGAGCATTGAGACGCATGCGGTTAAGGCGAATCTTAGTTTACAGCACTTCCTGAGCGGCGTGTAGGGCCGCTATGAGGCTGTCTTCACGCGCAATGCCTTTGCCAGCAATGTCTTCAGCTGTGCCATGGCTAACAGATGTACGAATAAAGGGAAGGCCAATCGTTACATTGACCGCACCATAGCCAGCCAGCATTTTAAAGGGGATTAAGCCTTGATCATGATAAGTGGCCACAATGGCATCATAAGGATTGGTTTCAACTTTTAGGGTGCGAAAAAAGCCATCAGCCGCATATGGACCTTCAAGGATGGAGGCACCAATATTGTTCACGGCATTGATAACAGGTTTTAAAAACTGAGCTTCTTCGCTGCCACCAACCTCACCAATATGCGGATTGACGCCAAGCAAGGCAATGCGCGGCTCCGATATTTTTAATTGATGTCGTAAGAAGGCGATGAGTGTTTTTAAGGGGCGTGCGATGGCGCCAGGTTTTGCTAAAGCATCAGGCACATCTTTGAGTGCAATATGTCGTGTTAATAAAAGCATACGTAGTTTTTTGTATACAAAAAGCATTTCAGCTCGAGCATCTTTGGCATCAAAAATAGTATGTGCGAGTTTTTCTAGGATTTCTGTGTGGCCATGGAATTGATAATCTGCAGCGATAAGATTTCTTTTTGAAATCGGACCTGTAACTAGGGCATCAGCTTTGTTGTCAGCAATGAGTTGAGCGGCTTTCTCGAGTGCTTGATAGGCGACGCTGCCAGGAAGTTTGGCTTCAATAGCTTCGTATGTGACTGTTTTAGGGAGTGGTAACTTGAGGGAGGAAGATGCCTCATCAAGAGCTTTTAAACTTCCAATAACAGTCAATTTTAAGTCAGTGAATTCAGCCAGACGCTGCAATGCTTTAACGGTAATTTCAGGCCCAATGCCGGTTGGATCGCCAGGAGTTAGGACAAGATTTGGCATGGACTATAAAAATACCGGCATCGGCTTGGTAATTTTAATTTTCACCTGGTCTCCAACACGTATGGGGCCTTCACCAACAGGTGAGAAATTCTCACCGAAAATAACTCCTCTAACAGGGCTTTGGCCCTGAACATAGTTGACGCGACTGGTTAGAGATAGAGCGCTAATGATATCGCTACCTTCATAAATACCGGTTATCTGATCAATGCCCGTGACTTTGCAGCGGTCACAGGGCTTTACCCCTGCGAGAGTGACTTCACCAAACACGGCTTCTGCCCATGTATTTTCAGCTTTTTCTGAAGTGACACCATCAACGACAATATTGGGACGAAAACGCTTCATGGGTCGATCACCATCTAGCTGGCTGTTAAGTCCACGTAATGAGGCCATGCTGGTGACCAGTATTTGATAGCCATCAGCTAAGCTAACGGTATCGCTCGTGCGTTGAGTTGCAAAATCTTGATTAACGTAACGCATGTCTGTTTCTGTCTGATGGACAAGAAGTACATCGTCCATATTAAGGAAATTGCGGAACCATTCTGTTCCTGGGCCATTCATAATATGTGCTCGTGTGGTTTCGCGCGTTCTTTGGCTTTGACCATCTATAATGCGCATTTTGTTGTGCATCTGGACAGTAATGGTGTCGGGCGAAACATTGCGTGGATCAAGCGCAAAGGAATTCATGCCTTCAGCATTTATAATTGCCACCTGTGGATTGTTGCCTACGGGTAAGGATGTTCTGACGCGCGCCAAACTCTCAGCTTCGCGCTGAGTAATAAAAGATCCATCGCTATGGACGAGCATGAAGCTTCGATCTTGGATGTTTCCAACTGTTAAGCCGCGTGCCGAGACAAACGCTTGCTTTACGTCAACCGCGCCACAGGATTTAATGGGATAAATATGTAGTGATTGGATAGTAATATCCGTCATAGAACACCTTCATAAAATCAAAAATACTAAACAGTAACCTTAACTTGCCTTCTTCACCGGCAATTGCAGGCGAATATGCAATTCCTGCATGCGCTCCAGCGGAACGCTGTTTGGAGCTTGCATCATCAAATCTTCGGCCTGTTGATTGAGGGGGAAGGCAATGATTTCACGGATATTGGGCTCTTCAGCTAGCAACATGACTATGCGGTCGATACCCGGAGCTGAGCCACCGTGTGGTGGAGCGCCCAGCTTAAGTGCTGAAAGCATGCCGCCGAAACGGCTTTCCAATTCCTGAGCCGAGTAACCTGCAATGGCGAAAGCCTTATACATGACATCAGGCAAGTGGTTTCGAATTGCGCCTGATGAAAGTTCAATGCCGTTACAAACAATGTCATATTGGTAGGCTTTGATCGTGAGCGGATCTTGTTCATCCAAAGCCTTCAAGCCACCTTGTGGCATAGAGAAAGGATTGTGGCTAAAATCAATTTTTTTGCGCTGTTCATCAAATTCAAACATTGGAAAATCGACGATCCAGCAGAAACGGAAAGCATTCTTTTCAATGCAATCCATGTCTTGTGCGATTTTAGTGCGAGCAGCACCTGCCATCTTTGGTGCTTTGGCTTTTGTGTCGCAGATAAAGAAGACTGCATCGCCATCTTCACAGCCAGTGATCTGTCGTAATTCCTTCTGGGCTTCTTCTAAGACGAAGCGAGCAATGGGGCCTTTACCAGTTCCAGATTCGAAGGTGATATAACCAAGGCCGGGCGCGCCAAGTTCTTTTGCCCAATCATTAAGTTTGTCAAAAAAGCTACGTGGTTTGTCGCTAACTTTTGGCGCACGGATAGCTCTGACAACACCGCCTGCATCAATAATGCTCCGGAAAGCACGAAACTCGACATCTTTGCGGCTAAATACAGATGTGACGTCGCTGATCAGCAGGGGATTGCGCAAGTCAGGCTTGTCTGAGCCATATTTGAGCATTGCTTCTTCAAAGGGAATGCGAACAAATGGGTAGGGCGAAACTGCTGGTTTGGTGGGGCGATTAAACGAGCCAAATTCTTCAAACACCCCGTGGAGAACAGGTTCAATGGTATTAAAAACATCGTCTTGTGTAACGTAGCTCATTTCAAAGTCGAGCTGGTAAAACTCGCCAGGGCTGCGATCAGCGCGCGCATCTTCATCGCGGAAGCAAGGCGCGATTTGAAAATAACGATCATAACCAGCAATCATCAGCAATTGCTTGAATTGCTGTGGTGCTTGAGGAAGGGCATAGAACTTTCCTGGATGAATGCGGCTCGGTACTAAAAAGTCACGCGCGCCTTCGGGTGAGGAGGATGTAAGAATGGGGGTTTGGTATTCACGAAAACCTGCATCCCACATGCGGCGTCGCAAGGAAGCAATGACATCAGAGCGTAATTTAATGTTCCGCTGCATTTGATCACGGCGTAAATCGAGGAAGCGATAAGTAAGACGCACATCCTCACCTGTATCGGTATCCGCATTCACCTGCATGGGTAGAGGCTCAGCTGCGCTCTGAACAAAAAATTCAGCTATATCGAGTTCAATTTCACCCGTTGGCAATTTTGTGTTTGCGGTTTCGGCAGGACGCTGAACCACTTTACCTGTAACGGTTACAACGCTTTCATTTTTAACGTGCTCAATGGTCTTCATCAAAGGGCTAGACATATAGCTTTACCTTCACCAATGTTTTCAAAGCTGATTTC
>JBASWO010000052.1:0-2817 GCA_049276515.1 Alphaproteobacteria bacterium | reverse complement strand
GCCATGGCTTGATCGCTCGCCTGTTCGTTCAGCCGTCTTTCGTCCTCTTTATAAAAAGGTATTCTGGATCTTCGTTGCGGCTTGCCTAGCGCTTGGCTATGTCGGTGGCAAACCGCCAGAAGGCATCTATGTATTGGTCGGCCAGGTATCGACCTTTATCTATTTTGCGTTCTTCCTCATCGCATTACCGCTTTTACCGAAATATGAAAAAACCTTGCCGCTGCCGAACAGTATTTCGGAAGCCGTGCTGAAGAAGGGTTAAGGAGCTATGATGTCGCGTTCATTTTTCTGCATCCTGGCTTTCCTGGTATTGGTTTCATCTCCTCTGCTAGCAAGTGACAACATAGCTGAGCCTCATGGTCCGCAAGGCGGATGGCCTCATCATGGTGTAACGGGCACCTATGATCGCGCCGCTTTGCAACGCGGTTATCAGGTTTACAAACAAGTTTGCTCGACCTGCCACAGCATTAAATTGCTCTCCTATCGCAATCTTGCAGATCTCGGCTTTAGTGAAGCGGAAGTCAAAGCGTTAGCCGCTGAAGCAACGGTACGTGATGGTCCTAACGATGACGGCGAGATGTTTGATCGTCCTGGACGCCCTTCGGATTTTATTGCTAAGCCATTTCCGAATGATCAAGCTGCGCGCGCAGCGAATGGCGGCTCATTGCCGCCTGACCTTTCTCTCATCGTTAAAGCTCGCAAGAAACACGAAGATTATATCTACTCGTTGCTGATGGGTTACGGAAAGCCTGTGCCAGCTGAAGAGAAAATTGCTCAGGGCATGTATTATAACCCCTACTTCCCTGGTCATCAGATTTCGATGCCCCCACCTTTAAACGAAGGTGCTGTTACTTACGCCGATGGCACAGCGTCTACGGTGGAGCAGCAAGCTAAAGATGTTGTGGAGTTCTTGGCGTGGGCAGCTGAGCCTAAGCTAGAAGTGCGCAAGCAAACGGGTCTTAAAGTTGTCCTGTTCCTCATCGTCTTTGCGATCGTCATGTACAATGTGAAGCGCAAGGTCTGGAGCAAGCTCCGCTAAGCTCAAAGTGGGGGATTCGGCCAAAAACCCCAAAAATGGGTCTGTTTTGGCTCAACTTTTAGCTATTTTCTATGTTTCGACCTTGAAACGATTACACCTTTTGATGGCTAAAAAACGGTAATTTTTCCGTAACCTTCGTCCTCTAATCTCATAAGATTATGGCTGTAACACCCGACGATATATTGAACTTTTGGTTCTATGAAGTGGGCCGCGACCGTTGGTTCGCGGAGGACCGCGTTTTAGACGCGACTGTGCGTGAGCGTTTTGAAAAATTGCATGATCAAGCGGTTGCTGGCGAATTAAAGGCCTGGGAAGAAACACCTGAGGGCATGTTAGCCCTTATGTTGCTCTTCGATCAATTTCCACGTCGTATGTTCCGCGGCACGAGCCGCGCTTTTGAGACAGATGAATTAGCGCAGGAACTTGCGCGCGAAGCCATCATCAAACATTATGATGATCGTATTGATAAAGAATATAAGATGCTTTTCTATCTACCGTTCCTGAATTCAGAAAGTGAAGGCAATCAACGCCTGGCCCTTTTCTATATTCGCGAGCGCGTCAAAGAAACAGAATGGCTCTCCTTGGCCGAACAGCATTTGGAAATCGTCCAGCGTTTCGGTCGTTTCCCACAACGCAATCCGATCTTGGGTCGCGATACAACGCCTGAAGAAACAGAGTTTCTCAAAAGAGCATCAATCTCAGGTAACGCCTAAGGGCGCTGAAGTCTTAGCCGAATAACGGCCCATCCAAAATTGCTGCCAGATCACGTGCCATGAGTTTGGCAATCTTGTCGCGTTGCTGAGGCTGGCGCAAAATTTGCTCATCTTTAGGGTTGGAAAGAAATCCTGTTTCCACGAGCATCGATGGTATATCGGGTGCGCGGAGCACAACGAAATTCGCTGCACGCATGGGGTGTTCGAGCATATGCCAGTCCCGGCTCATGCTATTTACAAAATTGGCTTTCGCGTGTTGTGCGGTGTTGCGTGTACGCCGTGCAGCAAGATCAAACAAAATAGCTGTGACTTCTTTATCGGCAGGTGGCAAATCCATGCCGCCCATGAGATCAGCTTCGTTTTCATGATCAGCTAACTCTTTAGCAAATTCATCCGAGGCTTTTTCTGATAAAGTGTAAACGGAGAGACCGCGCGCGCCAGCATTATGGGCACTATCGGCATGGATAGAAATAAACATATCAGCCTGAGCTTGCCGACCTATCTTCACACGATCCTGAAGAGGCAAAAATTCATCTGTGTCACGTGTGAGTTTGACCTTCATGCCTGGAAAGCCAGATATGGCATCAGCCATGCGCCTTGCGATATCAAGCGTGACATCTTTTTCTTGTGTGCCTACCCGGCCTATAGCGCCTGGATCACGGCCTCCATGACCGGGGTCAATCATGAGAAGACGGGGTGGGCGTGGCTTGCGTGCTGGTATGGGAAGGGCATTTTTAGCCTGTGCTGCCATCACATCCAAAGGCAGGGACCAGGTAATACCGAGTGCTGATGCTGCAAGTCCAACTTGCAGAAAGCGGCGGCGGGTTAAGAAAGTGTCGTCCGAGCTGGATGCCATGGCTTATTTATACTACAAAAAGAATAGCCGGAGAATCCCCTTCATGCATCTCGCTTTCGTCGATATCGCCTATGGTTATAAGGCTGACCGCCCTGAGAGCGATGAGCCTTTAGGCGGTACAACCTCAGCCATATGCTTTTTAGCACGTGAATTGGTGAAAGCTGGCATTGCCTGCACACTTTTTAACAAAACTCAGGATGAGCATAGTG
>JBASWO010000051.1:0-19234 GCA_049276515.1 Alphaproteobacteria bacterium | reverse complement strand
GCCCAGCTCCACCGACGAGACTCTCGAACGGCTGGTTGCAATGACCAATCAGACGAACCTGGTTGCTCTGGATAAAACCATGGCAGCGATCCGTCGCTCGAACTCAAGCTACGCTGCAGCTGCTGCTCGTGTAGGCAGTATCGGTGAACGCATTGTTCGCGCCGCTCATGAAGTCGGCATGACATTGCCCCCTCATCAGCGGGCTTGCTAAAACGAACCTAACAATTCGGGTTTTAAGCTGCGCGTAATTGAAAGCGAACGCGATCAGCCGTCTTAAGCCGCTCTGGCAATCCATAAGCCGTATTAGGATCGCGTTTTGCAAATGGGTCGTCGTTATCAATGCGCGCGGCAATGATCTGAGCCCTCGAAACCTCATCCTTTATCGTAAGACGCATATAATCTTCGGCAGTGAGTGCGCCCTCTGTAGCGATAACCTGATTATCATCGCCAAAAATAACCGTGAAACCAGGTTCAACATTCTTGCCAGCCATCACTTCTGCCGCCGCTTTACGCCATAAGTCACCAAACAACTCGGCCTCTTCAGTCATATCAGCTTTATAATAAACATGGCCTGCACGCGGGCCGTATGTATTGACGTCATGGCGCAACTCATCAACGACTTGCCCCTCAAACTCAATGAGCTTATCGCCAACTTTTATAAAAAACGTATCTTGGATGGCGCTATAGCCAGAGGGCTTGGGGTTTTTAATATAATCATCAAAGCGCGCATCTTTTCCTTCAAATTCAGGATGACTATCAATCTCTGCCAAATGTTGAAATTGTGTTTTAAAATCACGACAGCCACGGCCTAGTTTTTTGCTCATTTCTGAATAGAGCTCATGGCATCTTGCGCCCATTTTGCTCAACAAATCTTCGCGATCAGCTTCATCAAGCAAGCCAATGTCTTTGCTTTGCACACCCTCAATCGACGCCTTTAAAACAACACGGAATCCATAGCGGTCGCCCAGATGTTCGAGTATTTGGCCCTTGCGCATAGCCTTAGCACGAGCTGATGCAGGACTTTTCTGGCGCACCTCAACGTCAAACTGATTGGCACTAATGCCAAGTTTCGCACACACCAAATCTCCCACAATGCGTTTGACTGTATCGAGATCAGCCTGCGTAATTTTTTGGGTTCCTGAATAATCAAGTGCCCGTGCTGTGCTTGCAAATTCTTCGGGGTTACGCAGACGGTAACTCGCATCTAAAAGATCGCTACGGAGCTTGCCGTAGCCTGCTACTGAAGCAATATTGGCCATAATATTCTCAGCTTCCGTAACCATATTCTCTTTTGCATGGCGCACCAAAGTTTCGCCTGTTTTTGCAAATTCTTTGAGGTTCAGAAGACTTTGAGTGCCGCGGATCAAAATAGCGCGTGGATCGACAGCCATACGTAAACACATAACGCGATAAAGCCTTAACTGCTCTTCATGCGTTTGTTCGGCGTAGGCGCTGAGGGGTAACAACTGCAAAGACCTAAGCTGCAGCGTGCGCTGTACGAGATTAGTGATATTGGGTCCAAACTCTTCGACAAGCTGCATGCCGACGGCATCAATACCTGTACTCCGCGGACGAACCGCTGGATAAAGAATGGCCGCTAAAAGCGTTTCCGTATCAGCTTGCAGATCAACAAGATGTTCAACGATCCGCAAGGGATCATTTGAGAACATGTCATTGATGCTGGGAGATTTTGGCGATTTAAAATGCTTAAGGGCTAAATCAAGCGCTTTTCTAAACTCTTCGATTTTAAAGGGCGGCGCATCAGGATGCTGATAGGCCTGAACTCTTTTTCCAAGTTCGCCCAACTTCTCATACATTGCCGCCTTAGCCGATTTAGCTTTAGGTGGCTTATCAAGCGCCGCTTTTTTGCCGCGTGTTGGTTTTTTATCTCTAGGTGCCATAAGCTTCAAAGGATCCGTTTAAAATCACATATGAATTTACCACTTTTTGGGCCAAAATTAATGGATGCCTTGAAGATTATGAAGTTAATTTTGCAAATTCTTCAAATCCTTTTACACAATTACCTCAGAAACCAGGCTGGTATGGTTAATATAGGGTGTAAAAGAATTAGGCTGTAGCCCGACGAAGTGGGGTTTTAAAAGTTAGAGATTTCACAGCCTTACGAGTTGCGCTCAGGCCCTTAATAATATCGCGTGGCGGTAAAGCAAAGCTAGCACGCTCCCATAAATTAGTATGGCTTGTTCCACATGTGTCCCCACGTAAATACTCAGCTCCAAAAGCCTTAAAGAGGCTATGCAACATGGAAACGCTTCCTATGCCATGACCAGCACGTCTTTGGCTGATACCATCAACGCCATGCGGCATAAAAGAGCCCCTTAAACCTTCAGCATTCAACATTGTAAAGAAACCAGATTCCGGTTCATGGACGCTCAATCCAGGAATGCCTTCGCGTAACCACGTGCTTGCTTTTTCAGCATCACCTACTGCACGCACAACGTCAGCAAAAACCCTCTTGCCATCGTAACTCCCTAAAAATTGATTATCTGTACCATTCACAAGGGAACGGAAAAGTTGAAACCCATGCCAATGCGCTTCGTTGAGTTTTGTCAAATGCTCTTCACGCGCCATAAAGCGATGGCTATCGCCTGAAAAAGTTTCGGCAACAGCAATTAAGCTTGGCGCAGGTGCGTAACCAGCCGATTCCCAAAATTCGCGGAACAAGGCTGGACGACGCATAGGATGCGTTACAATTAAACCACCGCGAATACCCGGCATGCCATACTTTGAAACACCAAGAAAAACTACCGTATCATTGGCAGTCTCTGGCTGTGAAATAAAGCTAGCCGGCGTTTTGGATGCATGTTCTAGACCCATATAAATCATATCATCCATAATCGTAAGACGATGCGTCATTTTCCGATTAGCCGGTGTGGCGCCGGCGCTGCGACCACAATGCATTACTTCATCTAAAGCATGCATTTCTTGATTGTGGTGATCAAAAACTTCGGCTAAGGCGCGCGTTTCATCACGCGTACGAATATGCCCTGTAGGATTGTTGGGGTTGCTGTCGTAGTAACCGATAGCAATATATTCGCCACCCTTTCTAATTTCTTCTAGCGTCTCCGAAAGATCATCAGGTTTCACAGCCCAGTTATTCGCCGGCGTGCGCGACATTTTGAAAAGTGTAATATCTCTCTTTTGCATATGATTGAGAGGAAAAGTATAGGCGGGAACAGAAGTAACAATCGCAGGCTTCAAAGGATGCATTCCGCGATCTTGGCGTGCTTTGTTCAATCGCCCTACAAGATAAGTCAGATAGTCTGTTGTTAATGTGGTTGCATGTAAGACGCCGTAAGCAAACGTCATCGTATCAATTAAATTTTTCCCATGCATTTCATCGGGTGCACATATACCCATTTCTTCTAAAAATCTTGGAACCGCAAAATCAGAAAATTTCGCCGACCAATAGCGTGATGGATCGCTTGGATATGCACGCAGCTCATCAGGTGTCGGTTTAAGGGCAGCGTCAGCTGCGGCTTGAAACAACAGTAAGGGATTGCCTGCATTAAAATGAATATCGTCTTTAATAGCCATTCAATGAAATGCCAAATTAAGTTAATAAAGTTTCCAATAAAGGTAATATTCTAAATACGTCATATATGTCAAAAGCTTAATTAATTTCACAGCTTAGCTGTGATTTTCTCCCATTCTACCTTGCTAACTGGCGACACAGACAGTCGGCTTTGCCGCAGAAGGGCCATCTGGCTAAGAGATTTATCAGCCTTTATATCGGCAAGTGTTATGGGCTTTTCGAGTGTTTTAAGAGCCGTCACTTCTACCATACCAAAGCGCCCTGTCTCATCACTGGGATCTAGATGCCAGGGCTTTGTGATCTTCATGATCCCTACAATCGCGCGCTCTTCGTTTGAATGATAAAAGAAAGCTTCATCACCAACTTTCATCGCCTTCATATTATTGTTGGCTTGATAGTTACGCACGCCACTCCAGCCGGTTTTTTTATCTTTGAGAAATTGTTGCCAGGAATAAGCGCTGGGCTCAGACTTCATCAACCAGTAAGCCATGATTAGCGTGTCTCTGCTTTCAAGGGACGTGCCATGAGGCCTGCAATGGCTGTATCGATATCGGCCTTACGATTTAAGACTGCATCAACAGCTTCAACGATTGGCATCTCAATTTTCAGTTTTTTAGCCAATGCCAAAGCAGCTGAAGCCGTATAGACGCCTTCGCTAATTGTTGAGCGCGACGCTAGAATATCAGCTAGCGTCTTACCTTGTCCCAAAGCCATACCAAGCGACATATTGCGTGATTGTGAGCTTGAGCAGGTCAATACCAGATCACCTAGACCCGATAACCCCATCAAGGTCTCAGCGCGACCACCAAGGGCCGTACCCAGACGCACCAATTCAGCAAGACCTCGTGTAATGAGGGCAGCGCGTGCATTTTCGCCCATATTGCGCCCGGCGATCACACCACACGCAACGGCCAATACATTTTTGATGGCACCGCCAATTTGAGCACCAATAACATCATCACTGAGATAGAGGCGAAAAGAAGGTGAGGCCATGACTTTACATAAGGTTTCACCGACAGTTTGATCTTTCATAGCAAGCGTAAGCGCTGCAGGCTGACCACGTGCGACTTCGATTGCAAAACTTGGTCCGGATAAAACGGCAATAGCGTGTTGAGGTAAAACAGATGTCACAATGTCACTGAGAAGTGCCGTGCTTTTATCTTCGATACCTTTGGAGGCAATGATGATAGGCACAGCACTATGGGGCGCACAGCTGTTCACCTTCTCACAAATAGATCGCGTATGTTGTGCGGGTGTCACCAGAACCCAGGCATCACAATCCGCTAGATCTTTTAAGTCCTGCGTCGCCTTCAGACTTTTACCCAGTTTAATACCGGGAAGGAAAGTTGTGTTTTCGTGACGCTGATTGATTTCACTGACGACTTCTTTTTCGTGCGCCCACAAGGTCACGCTGCGACCAGCACTCAAGAGGGCAACAGCTAAAGCTGTACCCCAGGCGCCGCCGCCGATAATTCCGAAATGATTGAAACTCTTTGCCATATGGTTTTGCTAACGACTTCTGGGCTTTTAGGCAACAGCCTTATCAAGCGGCCAACGAGGACGTGTAGCAATATCAAGATTATCGCTTTGTCCCAGCCGTAAACGCTCAAGACCTGCCCAAGCAACCATAACGCCATTATCTGTGCATAAATCGAGAGGTGGTGCCACAAAAGGAACTTTGTAATTCTCAGCCAATTCCGTGAGCCGGGCTCGAAGCGTCTGATTTGCCGCTACACCCCCTGCTACGACGAGAGCAGTAATATTCAAATTTTCATTTTGTAAGGCATCCAGCGCATGTTGCGTACGATCAAAAAGGATATCGGCGATAGCGGCTTGAAAACTTGCTGCAGCATCGGCAACAAAATTCTTGGATGGCGTTTTTTCTTCATCAACTAAATGTCGCAGGGCCGTTTTAAGACCCGAGAAAGAAAAATCGCAGCCCTCGCGTCCCAACATGGGTCGCGGCAAAGCAAAAGCTTTTGCATTTCCATGAAGCGCTGCTTTTTCTAAGAGCGGACCGCCGGGATAGCCAAGGCCTAAGAGCTTGGCTCCCTTATCAAAACATTCACCAACTGCATCATCGATAGTGCCGCCCAGTTTTTTATAATCACCTACACCCTTTACTAAAAGAAGTTGGCAGTGACCGCCTGAAACCAGCAACAGTAAATAAGGGAATGATACATTATCGGTAAGACGCACAGTGAGAGCATGAGCCTCTAAATGATTGACAGCGATAAAGGGCAATTTCTTAACTGCCGCTAGGGCTTTACCCATCATAGCGCCCACCATCACACCACCAATGAGACCAGGACCGCATGTAGCAGCAATACCCGAGAGCTGATCAAGGGTGATGCCCGCTTCTTGAAGGGCGCGATCTAAAAGATCATCGATATGATCTAAATGGGCACGCGCCGCTATTTCTGGGACCACGCCGCCATACGGCTCATGGTCGGCAAGTTGTGAGGCAATAATATTGGCCAAAATCTGTCGTTCGGCATTGACGATACCGACCGCCGTTTCATCACAACTGGTTTCAAGTCCAAGAACAAGCATTCGTAAACTCTAAAGACATAAGGGGCTAAAGCCGCTAATCTCACACCCATAACACAAAAGTCTGGGAGCGAGGCAAATATGAGTTCTGTCTTCTTTATCCTTATGATGTTGACAATGGCCGCTGTTTTGGGCGCCTTGGTTTTAGGCATCCTCAGTATGGCTAAAGGTGGAGAATTTAACCGTAAATATGGCAACAAATTAATGCGCACCCGGGTATTCCTGCAGGCTGGCGCTTTACTCTGCTTTGCCATAGCTATGATTGCATTCAAGAAGTAACGGCTATATACCCGCCCGCATGCCCGTTTTTAACTTTACCTTTTTACCCCCCGTTATCGCTCATCGTGGCGTGCGCTCTGAAGCGCCAGAAAACACTATGGCTGCTTTTGCTAAAGTTGCCGCAAGTGGGGCGAGCTGGATTGAAACAGATGTGAAATTAACGCATGACGGCGTACCCATTCTCATGCATGACGACACCGTCAATCGCACAACCAACGGCAAAGGCGCTGTTGCTGATTTAACCTGGGATGATATTCAAAAACTTGATGCCGGCAGTTGGTTCAATCCTGGTTTTGCCGGTGAGCCCGTGCCGCTTTTGATCGATGCTTTACGGTTTGTTCTTGATCACAACTTGCGCATCAATCTCGAATTAAAGCCCTGCCCTGGTCGTACGCAGGCGACAACGATGATCACTTTAATCGAAATGATGAAAATCTGGCCGCATAACTACCCGCCACCTCTTTTATCAAGTTTTGATGTTGAAGCCCTGACGATTGCCTCCCGGCTGCATCCCGACTGGCCCCGCGGCCTCTTGCTGGATGAGTGGCATGCCGATTGGCCAGAGTTAGTATCCAAAACTGTTGCTTCAACCATTAATTTGAATGCATCGCTGATTACCCAGCAGCGAATGCGTCAATTATTACAGGCCGATCTGCCGATTTTGGCCTATACCGTCAATGACCCATTAAGGGCAAAAGAATTGCTACATTGGGGTGTTACGGCAGTGTTTTCAGATAATCCACGCGAGATTATCAAAGCGTTGTAAAACCTCTTCATTACCGCCATATTACGTCCGCCCAAAGCAAAGGATGAAGCCGCGTGAAGCCACTTAAGCCCCTACTTATTTCAGGTCGTGAAGTCCTACCGTTAGTTGAAGGCGGTAAGGGTATTTCCGTGTCAAACGGCGAAAGCTCTGGTGCTTGGGCAGCAGCCGGCGGCGTTGGAACTTTCTCAGGCGTTAACGCAGACAGTTATGAAGCTGATGGCACACCCATCGCACAAATTTATCATGGACGTGATCGCAAAGCGCGCCATCAAGAATTGATCGCCTACTCTATCAAAGGCGGAATTACGCAAGCGCAGAAAGCGCATGAATTATCAAACGGCCAAGGCCGCGTTCACATGAACATCCTTTGGGAAATGGGTGCTGCTGAGCATATTCTTGAAGGCATCATGGAAGGTGCCAAAGGTTTGGTGCATGGCGTCACCTGCGGTGCAGGTATGCCTTACAAAGTGGCCGAGATCGCCGCAAAATATAACATCTATTATTATCCTATTGTCTCATCCGCACGTGCTTTCCGTGCTTTATGGTTACGTGCTTATCATAAACATCGCGAACTCTTAGGCGGCGTTGTCTATGAAGATCCGTGGCTAGCCGGTGGACATAATGGTTTGTCCAACAGCGAAGATCCCAAAAAACCAGAAGATCCCTATCCTCGTGTTGTTGCCCTACGCAGCATGATGCGCGAATGGGGATTGGATGATGTGCCGATTATTATGGCGGGTGGTGTTTGGTGGATCTCGGAATGGGATCACTGGCTCGATAATCCCGAAATTGGTCCGATTGCTTTCCAGTTTGGTACACGCCCTCTTCTCACCCAAGAAAGCCCTATTTCCAATGCCTGGAAGCAACGTCTTTTGACCCTGCAACAGGGTGATGTGTATTTGAACCGTTTTTCACCAACAGGTTTCTATTCTTCAGCTGTCCGCAATCCTTTCTTGCAAGAACTGCATGAACGCTCCGAGCGCCAAGTCGCTTATTCGCTTGAGCAGATGGGTGAGCATACAGAAGCCTTCCAAGTGGGCGCTGTTGGTAAGCCTGTTTATCTGGCACCCGGCGATCTCGTACATGCTAAAAACTGGATTGCAGCAGGTTTTACAAAACCTTTGCGTACACCTGATAGCACGCTCGTTTTTGAAACGCCTGAACATGCTCAGCAAATTCTCGCTGATCAGATTGCCTGCATGGGCTGTCTGTCAGCCTGTAATTTCTCGAACTGGTCACAAAACGAAGCTGGCACAACAGGCCGTAAGCCTGATCCACGTTCTTTCTGCATTCAGAAAACGCTTCAGAACATCAGCCATGACCGTGGTGTTGAAGATCAGTTGATGTTCGCTGGCCATAACGCTTACCGTTTTGCATCTGATCCTTGGTACGCAAATGGCTTTGTCCCAACTGTTAAACAGTTGGTCGAACGCATCGCAACGGGCTTCTAAGATTACCCATCCCACCCCGGATGATGGGCTAAATTATAGGCTCTTCTCATAGCCACATAACCAGATTGCGTTAGCTGGGGTCGATCACAATACCAATATAGTTTTTCGACCGCACCTATTCCGCCAAGAATTTCACCCAATTGGTTTTCGAAAGCCAATTGATCCTCGTGACGATCTATAGGTTTTAAGATTTCTACGAGACCCGTTCTTAGCTGAGTAACTTTGATGTCCACATAGAGTTGAGTCACTTCATTTTTGACAGTTTCAAGTTGATAGACATGATCATTCATATCGCCACGCTCACAACCCAAGTCTTTTGAAATATTGCGGCACATTGTCTATATCGCGGCTATTACATGATAATTTGACCCTTCTATCGCCGCACGTCACAAATACAGCTTTACGTGTGTGCTCAATTTCCAACACTTTGCCAGCTTCGCGAGCCTGACGTTTAAATTCCCTAATGAGTTGCTGTCCCTTCATAATGATCTCCATGGTTGTTAATGGAGAAAATTTGACGTCGTTTTATATATATGTAAAATATATGATTTGTATCTCTGTGATATGATAATCAAATGACTAATTATGATCGCCGCCAACTGAAATATTTTGTGGCCGTAGCCGAAGAGCTTCATTTCGGGCGCGCAGCGCAACGTCTTCATATGTCTCAACCACCACTTAGTCAGCAGATTGCCGCGCTTGAAATGGATCTTGGTGTGCAACTTTTGATACGCACCAAACGTAAAGTTGAGATCACGCCTGCAGGTCAGCAGTTTTTGCAGGACGCGCGCACGCTTCTTTTGGATATGGAAAAGGCTGGCGTGCGAGCGCGCGCTGTTGCCGAAGGTCAAACGGGCACTTTGCGCATTGGCCTTAATTATTCAGCACCCATTCACCCCATTTTGTCCAAAATATTTCGGCGCTTTAAAAAGCTTTATCCCCATGTCGCTTTAGAAATGCATGAAAACACCAGCGCCAAGCAATTAGCTGGGCTTTATCACCGCACACTTGATTTATGCTTTATTTGGAGCACGCGTGATGATGCGTCTTCTGATATTGCGATCAACCCTATTACCAAAGATGAACTCAAGATTGTACTATCGCGTGAACATCCTTTGGCACGCAAACGTATTCTCACGCCTTTGGATTTAAAAGATCAGACCATCTATTTGACGCTGCGACAAACACGTATGCCCTTTTTTGATGTTTTAACATCAGCCTGTCGCAAACATGGATTTACGCCCACGATCCGGACGGATGTTATTCAAGTACCTTTCATTATGAATATAGTTGCTGCAAGCGATGCAATTGCCTTCATTCCGGAGTTTTTTCAACGGATACAGCCAGAAGGTGTTATGTTTCATAGATGCGGCTTTATTCCTGAGGCCAATCGCCAGATGCCTTTGTCTTTGGCTTACAGAAGTCATGAGACATCACCTTTTGTTATGAATTTTGCCAATACAATCAAAGCTTTTATAACTTAGCTTCTTATGCTCTTTTTATGGCCGTGCCATAGCTCTGCCATGATTTTTGTCTAACGAGACTATCGTCATATTGAGGAGATCAGTAATGCCGTTTCAATTAATGCCCTTACCTTACGCCAAATCTGCTTTGCAGCCTTATATGTCGGCGCAAACGCTTGATTTCCATCACGGCAAACATCACAAAAATTATGTCGATACATTGAACAAATTAATCGCTGACACGTCTCTTGAAAAAGCGTCGCTTGAAGAGATCATCGAAGAAACAAGCGAAGATCAGAAAAAGAAAAACATCTTCAACAATGCCGCACAGGTGTGGAACCATGATTTTTTCTGGCAATCCATGAAGCCTAAAGGTGGTGGTAAACCTAAAGGTGAAATAGGCAGTTTAATAGAGAATGCTTTTGGCTCTTTTGATGATTTTAAGACAGAGTTTAAGGAAGCTGCCACGACACAATTTGGCTCAGGCTGGGCTTGGCTCGTTTTGGATCAAAATAAACTCGAAATCATAAAAACTGGCAATGCTGTAAACCCACTCGTTGCAGGCCAAAAGGCACTTCTTACATGCGATGTTTGGGAACATGCCTATTATCTCGATTATCAAAATAAGCGTGTCGATATGGTCGACGCTTTTCTCAATCATCTCATCAACTGGGATTTCGTATCCGAGAATTTGAACGCTTAACTAGGCAGCAAGTTGTGAGGACTTAGGCTTTCTTGCTTGCTTCGGCCTTCTCAACCCAAGTGGTGCATTTAAAGCTTCTCCCGTAACATTGGCGGCCGCCGCACGGATTAATCTCTCCATTTTCTTGTAAGCAAGCCCTTCGATTTGGCGTATACGCTCACGAGAAACACCGTATTCAGCCCCCAAATCTTCAAGGGTTACTGTTGGTTCCGCCAAGCGCCTGGCTATAATAATGCGCTTTTCACGATCGCTAAGTGTTTCGAGCGCAGCTAGCAACCATTCATGGCGCCTTTTATCCTGATCAATATTGATCACTTTTTCTTCCGGCCCTAAATCACCTGATACAAGTTTATCTTCCCAAGATCTATCATCTTCACCACCATGGCTGGATGGCGCATTCAAGGACACGTCTTTATTGCTCAGATACATATGAGCCAATATCACGTCAGCAGGAGGTACTTCGAGCTTTTCACTAATTGCGAGAATATTTTCTGGAGATAAATCACCGTTAGAAGAAATACCTAAAGCGTCTTTCACTCGTCCCAAATTAAAAAATAATTTTTTCTGCGCTCCAGTTTGGCTGGGACCTACAATTGAATGAGAATTTCGTAGCCAATATTCCTTGATATAGGCATCAACCCACCAACGAGCATAAGTTGAAAATCGAAAGCCGCGCTCAGGATTAAAGTTATTGACGGCCTTAACAAGGCCGGTCATGCCCTCTGAAAAAAGATCGTTAAAATGAACGGGGCCAAATTTTCTGGCCATTTTTCTCACAAGACGCAAATGGGGGAGAAGGAGAGCGTCTCGTGCAGCTACATCTTTATGATGGTACCAAGCACGCGCAAGAGCTAACTCAGTTTCTTTATTCTCAAGAAAGGGGATGCTAGTAGCGCGCACAGCCAAGGGTGCAACTTCCCAGGCATCATTATTTCTCATTTGCATCTTATAACTTTCGATAAATCTTTGTTTCTTTAATTTGATAAACGTAATGCGAGTCTTTGATTTCTACAATCAGACTTTATAGTTAAAGATTGTATTTCTCAGGAAATTTCATTAAACTCTTTTGTGTTGCACTCCTCGTGCAGCACGTCGCTTGGACGGTTCCAGGCGCTTACGTTGAGGCTAAAATGTCTGATACTCCCGCTCTGCCGAGCGAATTTGCGCGTGTTCAACGCCTTCCCCCTTATGTTTTCAATATCACATCGGAATTAAAACTAGCCGCGCGTCGTCGCGGTGAAGATATTATTGATTTTGGCATGGGCAATCCGGATGGCCCTACGCCACAACACATCGTTAATAAGCTGATTGAGAGCGTCAAGCGCCCCGATACACATGGCTATTCCACATCAAAAGGTATTCCTCGCTTACGCCGCGCGATCTGCAATTGGTACAAAAGCCGTTATGATGTTGATCTCGATCCCGAATCTGAAGCCATCGTTACGATTGGATCAAAAGAAGGCATTGCGCATTTAGCGCTCGCTACACTCGATCATGGCGATTGTGTTCTGGTTCCTAATCCGAGTTACCCTATTCATATTTATGGTCCTGTCATTGCAGGCGCGGACATTTTGCAGGTTCCTTTAGCACCGGGCATTGATTTCTTTGCTGAACTTGAAAAAGCGATCAAGTCACGCATTCCAAAACCCAAAATGCTGATCATTAATTTTCCAGCTAACCCGACAGCCCAATGTGTTGAGCTAGATTTTTTTGAACGGATTGTTGCCCTCGCCAAAGAACATGGCGTCTATGTCATTCATGATCTGGCTTATGCTGATATTTGTTTTGATGGCTGGAAACCTCCCAGCATCATGCAAGTGAAAGGTGCCAAAGATATTGCCGTTGAATTTTTCACGATGAGCAAAAGCTATAACATGGCCGGTTGGCGCGTTGGCTTTATGGTAGGCAATAAAACCTTAGTCGGCGCTTTAGCTCGCATCAAGGGCTATCATGATTATGGTACCTTTACGCCCATTCAAGTGGCATCGATCGCTGCCCTCGAAGGCCCACAAGATTGCGTCTCGGAAATTTGTGAGATTTATCAAAAACGTCGCGATGTTTTGGTCAAAGGCCTTCATGAAGCAGGCTGGATGGTCGAAAAACCAAAAGCTACTATGTATATATGGGCCAAAATCCCCGAACCTTATGCTCATATGAAATCCTTAGAATTCACAAAGAAACTGATGCTGGACGCCAAGGTTTCGGTCTCGCCCGGCATTGGATTTGGTGAGTTTGGTGATGATTTCGTGCGCTTTGCCATGATTGAGAATGAAGAACGCACACGCCAAGCCATCCGCGGCATTAAAGAGATGTTTCGCCGTGATGGCCTTTTAAAGGCAGCTTAAGTGAACAGCTCACACGCTATTGGCGTGTTTGATTCAGGTGTGGGCGGCTTAACAGTCCTCAGGGCACTCACTGAACTTTTGCCCCATGAGAATTTTATTTATCTCGGAGATACCGCACGTTTGCCCTATGGCACGAAAAGCGCAGAAACAGTTTCACAATATGCACTGCAGGCCGTCAAACTTCTTATGACTGAGCCAGTCAAACTGATCGTGATTGCATGCAACACAGCATCGGCTCTGGCTTTGCCAACACTCACTCAAACTTTATCGCCCATGCCCTGCCTTGATGTCATCACACCAGGTGCAGAGGAAGCCGCAACATGTTCGCGAACAGGACGCATTGCTGTTTTAGCGACTGAAAGTACTGTGAGATCCAAAGCCTATGAAACAGCTATCCGAAGCTTTCGGACCGATGCTCATGTCAAAACTTTAGCTTGTAATCTTTTAGTGGCCCTGGCCGAAGAAGGCTGGTGCGAAGGAAAAGAGGCTGAGGCCATAATCAAACGCTATCTTGATGAGCTAGGTGATGGTTTTGATACCATTGTCCTTGGTTGCACTCATTTTCCTCTTCTAACCGCGACTTTGCGCAAGCTCTTGCCACCGCATATTGTCATCATCAATAGCGCCGCCACAACGGCACAATCTGTTCAGAGACACCTCAAGAGCCGTCACCTTAACCACACGCAGTCCACGCCAGGCGCGCGGCGCTTCCTTGTTACAGATGCACCAGAGCGCTTTACGCATATGGCAAAACGGCTTTTGAATACGGATATTGCGGGCACAGTGACATTTGCCTATCTTTCGCCCTAATCCGCCGCTACCACCCAGCATCCACAACCGGCAAAGGCGTCTTTTATGCCCCATACATTTGATCCCACTATCATCCGCGAATATGACATTCGTGGCGTTGTCGGCAAAACCCTACATGTGAAAGATGCAAGGCCTCTAGGACGCGCCTTCGGCACGATGGTCAAACGTGCGGGCGGCAATCACGTGATGGTGGGCTTTGATGGTCGTACCCATTCACCTGATTTTGAAAATGCTTTGGTGGAAGGTTTGATGGCAACAGGTATGCGCGTCGAGCGCATTGGTCTTGGCCCTACGCCGATGCTGTACTTTGCAACATATCATGCCAATGCCAGCGCCGGAATTATGGTGACAGGTTCTCACAATCCTGGCGATCAAAATGGTTTTAAAATGATGATTGCTAAACACCTTAAAGGTGGTGGCCCTGTTTATGGTGATGCGATCAAAAAACTCGCCGAGATGGCAGCAAAGGATGATTATGATAGTGGCGAAGGTAGCCAGAAGAAAATTGATGTGCGCGAAGCTTATGTCACGCGCCTTTTGAAAGATTACAAACCAAGCGCTCTACGTGTGGTTTGGGATTGCGGCAACGGTGCTGGTGGGGAAATCGTCCGTCGTTTGATTTCAAAATTGCCAGGCGAGCATACAGTTCTGTTTGGAGAGATTGATGGCACGTTCCCCAATCATCATCCCGACCCCACCGTGGCTGAGAATTTGCGCGACTTACAAGCCGAGATGAAAAAGAGGAACGCTCATATTGGGGTTGCTTTTGATGGTGACGCCGATCGCATTGGTGCTGTCGATAATATGTGTCGTATTGTAGCTGGTGATCAGTTGCTGGCCATTTATGCAGCAGAAGTTTTGAAGACCCATCCTGGTGCTTCGATCATTGCCGATGTGAAAGCCTCACAAGTCTTGTTTGATAAAGTCAAAGAATTGGGTGGCAAACCCATTATGTGGAAGACAGGACATTCTCTTATCAAATCAAAAATGGCCGAAACACGCTCTCCTCTTGCAGGCGAGATGAGCGGACACATCTTTTTTGCCGATAAATATTATGGCTTTGATGATGCGATTTATGCCGCTGTGCGTCTTCTTTCCTTAGTTGGATCGTCCGACAAAACTTTGGCGCAATGGCGCGATGATATGCCGGATACAATCAGCACGCCTGAATTGCGGTTCCCTGTTTCAGATACAAGGAAATTTACGGTTATCGATGAAGTGAAAAAACGCCTCAAACAATCAGGCGCCACCGTGAATGATATTGATGGTGTACGCGTCCTGACAGAGGATGGTTGGTGGCTTTTGCGGGCCTCCAATACCCAAGCCGTTCTTGTGGCGCGCGCTGAAGCCCAAACACAAGATGGTTTAAAACGCCTCAAAGCGGCCTTGAGTGATCAGCTCGAAGCCAGCGGATTAAGCCTTCCAAATATGTGAAAAAGGCCTGTTTTGCCAATAGGTTGATTCTTCACCAAATTTTAGCAACTATCAGCAAAAATAAGCTTTAAACCCCGCCTTTCCCTAAGTTCGAGGTCCTATCGTGCGCCATCCTTATTATGAAGCAGTGTTGTTGATTGAACGCGTTCACCGTCACTTTCTTGAAGTGGTGAAAAGCGATCTCGACCGCCAAGGCATTCAGGACATTAATAACGTCCAAGCCCTGATCCTTTATAATATTGGTCAAGATGAAATGACCGTCGGTGAACTCACAGCACGTGGCTATTATCTTGGCTCTAACGTTTCTTACAATGTTAAGAAAATGGTCGAGAATGGTTACTTAGCTCAAGAACGTTCCCCCCATGATCGCCGCTCAGTGCGCGTTAAACTCTCCGACAAAGGCTTAGCTCTTCACAAAAAGATGGGCGAGCATTTTGATAAGCAAGTTGCAGCTCTCAGCAATGCCACCATCAATAATGACGAGCTGACCAAAGCCAGTGATATCTTACGGAAGCTGGAACGTTTCTGGACGGGCATGATCAATTATAGTGGCGGCTAAAGAGCTCAGCTTCTTAAGACGCCTTCGCCCATTCTTCCTCGGCAATTTCAAAATTACCACTGGTGTGCTGGACGTCATCGTCATCTTCAAGCACATCCAAAAGCTTGATCAACTGTTGGGCAGCATCGCCGGTTACAGGCGAAAGGGTCTTAGGCTTCCAGACCAGCTTGGCGCTTTCTGGCTCACCAAACTTAGCTTCTAGCGCGTTACGTACGGAGCCAAAATCTTCGATGGATGTGGTAATTTCGTGCGTAATCTCTCCGCTTTCAACATTATCACCGCCAGCTTCAATCACCGCTTCCAGCATGGCATCAGCTGAGGCCACTTTGGCAAGAAAAACAATCTGACCAACACGATCAAACATGAAAGCAACCGAACCTGTTTCGCCCAAATTACCGCCATTTTTGGTGAGGGCTGTGCGAACTTCTGTCGCTGTACGGTTACGGTTGTCCGTGAGCGCCTCGATAATCAAGGCGCAGCCGCCGGGACCATAGGCTTCGTAACGTACTTCTTCGTAATTGGCGCCATCATTACCACCGGGCTGGCCCGCTGCAATCGCACGTTCAATACGATCACGTGGCATATTGTTTTTGCGCGCATCAATAATCGCGGCGCGAAGACGTGGATTCATAGCGGGGTCTGGTGCACCAAGCTTACTGGCAACCGTGATTTCGCGCGAAAGCTTATTAAAAACCTTCGCTTTCTTGGCACCTTCTTTTTCTTTTTGGTGCATTACGTTCTTTGCGTGGGAATGACCGGCCATAAGTCACCTATCGTTGGGTATCAGACGTTAAATTTGAAATGGAAAATATCGCCGTCCTTGACGGTGTAGTCTTTGCCTTCCTGACGTAACTTACCGGCATCACGCGCACCAGCTTCCCCCTTGCAGGTGATATAGTCAGGATAAGCGATGGTTTCAGCCTTGATGAAACCCCGCTCAAAATCGGTATGGATAGCACCAGCCGCCTCAGGAGCTGAGGCACCAATGCGCACAGTCCAGGCCCGCGCTTCCTTGGGACCTACCGTAAAGAAGGTAAGGAGATTAAGGCGACGGTAACCGGCGCGGATGATTTTATTGAGACCAGGCTCTTCCAAACCAAGTGAGCTCAAAAATTCTTTTTTATCTTCAGCGGTTTCCAGCATTGCAACTTCAGATTCAATCGCTGCTGTAATCACAACACTTTCCGTACCTTCGCTCTTGGCTTTGGCAGCCACTTTTTCAGACAAAGCATTGCCCTTGGCGGCGTCGGCTTCACTTACATTCGCCACATAAAGCACGGGTTTTGATGTCACAAGTTGCAACATACGAAACGCTTTTTGTTTTTCAGCTGGCATGTTGGCCCAAAGAATACGCGCGGGCTTGCCATCTTGCAGAACTTTAATCGCCATTTCCATGACTTCAATCTGTTCTGCCGCTTCCTTATCACCACCCTTGGCTTTTTTCTGCGCGGCCGCCAAACGTTTTTCCAAGCTTTCCAGATCCGCTAGCATCAATTCGGTTTCAACGATTTCAGCGTCACGCACAGGATCAACTGAGCCTTCAACGTGTGTGACATCGCCACCTTCAAAGCAGCGCAAGACATGAATGATGGCATCCACTTCGCGGATATGGGCTAGAAATTTGTTTCCCAACCCTTCGCCCGTCGCGGCACCACGCACCAAACCAGCGATGTCGACAAATTCCAACTGTGTCGGAACGATTTTTTCAGAGCTGGCAATGGCCGCTAGTTTATCCAACCGATCATCGGGTACTGAGACACGGCCAACATTGGGCTCGATCGTGCAAAACGGGTAATTGGCAGCCTGTGCTGCTGCCGTTGCTGTCAGTGCATTAAACAAGGTTGATTTGCCAACATTGGGCAGACCAACAATACCGCAATTAAAGCCCATCTTTATCTCCGCTTAGCCGCGTACGGCGTTCATTTTATTTGTTATCTGGCCGAGGTATTCGGCTGCTTTATTTTGCAACATAAGACCTAACTCATTCGCCAAAACCTCAAGCAATGGCTCGACCCACGTTTGATCACTCTTAGCAAAACTATTGAGAACATGGTTTGTGACGGCTTCGCCTTTTTGACCAGGATGACCAATGCCTAAGCGCACGCGCCAGTAATTTTGGCCGATATGGGCATCAAGGGATTTGAGGCCATTATGCCCTGCAGCACCACCACCCTGCTTGATTTTGACATCGCCCGGCGACAGATCGAGCTCATCATGAAACACGATCACATCTTCTGGAGCTAATTGATAAAAGCGCATGGCCTCACCAACAGCTTCGCCGGATAAATTCATATAGGTCTGCGGTTTTAAAAGATAAAAGGCAGGTTCCGCTGCATTCGCTGTAAGAAGGCCCTTAAATTTCTTTTTCCACGCAGGACATCTGTAATGCTGAGCAATCGCATCCGCCGCCATAAAACCGATATTATGGCGCGTATCTTCATATTCCGTTCCCGGATTACCGAGACCAACAATAAGGCGAGTTGCCGAAGGCATGAGTAAGAAACCGGGACCGAGACAGAGCTTTTATAAAATGCGCCTGTCCCAGCCCTAATTTCCAGTCCTTATTTCTTCGCTTCAGGCTTCTTAGCGTCAGCCGCAGGAGCAGCCTTACCATCAGCAGCCTTAGCACCAGCCGCGGGAGCAGCAGCACCTTCAGCACCAGCCGCAGGAGCAGCAGCGCCTTCAGCACCAGCCGCAGGAGCAGCAGCGGCAGCCGCAGCAGCCTTAGCAGCTTCTTCAGCTTCAGCACGGATCGCCGATGGAACAGCGATGGTCGCGATTGTGAAGTCTTTTTCATGCGTCGTGAGTTTGACGCCTTCAGGTAGCTTGAGTGCGCTTAAATGCACAGCATCATTGATGTTAAGACCTTCAAGGCTCACTTCGAACTTTTCAGGGATCTTATCGGGTGAGCAAGTCACTTCGATTTCGTGGTGCACGATGTTCAATGTACCACCACGCTTAATGCCAGGTGACTTTTCAGAATTGATAAAGGCAACAGGAACATTAACGCGAACCGTTGTATTGGCCGATACACGCAGAAAATCGACATGCAATGGCTTATCCGATACGGGATCATATTGTACGTCACGTGGCAGAACACGATGCTTTTTGCCACCAACTTCCAAATCAAACAGATGTGTGAAGAAGCCAGCACGCTCTAATTGACGTGTCAGAACGTTATATTCCAGTGAAACTGTGATTGGAGCCTGTTTGTCACCATAAATGACGGCAGGAACCTTGCCAGCGCGGCGTTCGGCACGGGCAGCACCCTTAGCTTTGTTTTCGCGCGCAAAAGCAGCGAGTGTTGTTACTTGTCTTGCC
>JBASWO010000050.1:0-1763 GCA_049276515.1 Alphaproteobacteria bacterium | reverse complement strand
GCTTCGCATTAAGAGACCCAGAGGATCAGGGGTTATCATGTCCATCTCGTTACCAAAAGTTGTTCTCTCCTCACTCCCCCACCAGCTGGCGGTGGTGCGCCGCGTCCGCTGGCTTACCCTCCTAGCGGCCCTGGGTGCGGTACTCCTGATCTTCAAGCCATTAGATGCGCAGGCTGCGCCATCTCGTCTTAAAGACATCGTCAACTTCCAAGGTGTCCGCGACAATATGTTGGTCGGCTACGGCCTTGTCGTTGGTTTGAACGGATCGGGCGACTCGCTGACCAACGCTTCATTCACGGCACGTAGCTTGATCGGTATGTTGGAACGTCTTGGCATCAATACCCGCGGCGACTTCGATACAATCAAAACCAAAAATATCGCTGCCGTCATGGTCACAGCTACCTTGCCACCTTTTACAGCTCAAGGCTCACGTATCGATGTCACTTTAGGCACGATGGGTGATGCTAAGAGTTTGCTGGGTGGTGTACTGCTTGTTACGCCTCTGCAAGGTGCTGACGGTGAAGTTTATGCTGTTGCCCAAGGCCCTATATCCTCTGGCGTTACAGCCAGTGGCTCAAGTGGCACGAGTGTAACGAAGGGCGTCCCAACATCAGGCCGTATTGCTTCAGGTGCCATTGTTGAACGCGAGATTAATTTCCGTCTCGCAGATCTGACGACGATGCGTCTTTCGCTGCGTAATCCAGATTTTACCACAGCTCAGCGTGTAGCTGATGCCATCAATAAATATCTCAAGAACCCTGTTGCAGAAGCAACCGATCCTGCAACTGTCAAATTGCACGTACCCGATGATAGACGCGGTGATGTAGTAGCTCTTATGACGGCTATTGAGCAGCTTACTGTCACCCCAGATCAGATTGCACGTGTTGTAATAGACGAACAATCCGGCGTTATCGTGATGGGCGAAAATGTTCACATCAATACAGTAGCTGTGGCGCAAGGTAATCTCACAATCAAGATCAGTGAAACACCACAAGTATCGCAACCTGCACCTCTTTCGACAGGTGGAGCGACGGTTGTGGTGCCGCGCACCGAAGTTAGCATTGATGAAAACAAAGATGCGAAACTCGCTCTACTCAAGAGCGGCGTTACATTGCAGGAATTGGTGCAAAGTCTGAATGCCTTAGGCATCGGTCCGCGCGATATGATTGCTATTTTGCAATCGGTTAAAGCTGCGGGTGCTCTGCAAGCTGACCTTGAGGTGATGTAATGGATGCATCCATACAAGGTTTAGGCGATATCGCCGCCATGGAAATGACGAAGCCGCGCAAGCCTACCAATTACGCGCAAATTGATAAGGCTTCGAAAGAATTTGAATCCATGTTTATGACTCAAATGTTGCAGCCCATGTTTGACAGTATGGAAGTCAATCCTGTTTTCGGCGGCGGTAATGGTGAAAGAATAATGCGCTCATTCTTGGTGCAGGAATACGGCAAGATAGCTTCTAAAAACAGCCATTTTGGCATTGCGGATGCAGTAAAAGCCGAAATGATCCGGGCGCAAGACGCCGCGCAAAAAACAGCAAACCCAGGAGTAACTCATGTCAGCGCCAACTAACGCAACTGCAAAAAATATCAAAGATGAAAAATCAGCCCTCGTCAAAATGATCGAAGGCACCCTGCTTGTCATGAATGAGTTGGTTCAACTGATGGGTCGTGAAATTGAACTCGTCATGGAACGTCGCTTTGAAGAGCACAAAGAGCTACTCATTCGTAAGCAGCGCCTCACCATGGACTATCGTACAA
>JBASWO010000049.1:0-5275 GCA_049276515.1 Alphaproteobacteria bacterium | reverse complement strand
TTGGAAGGAGGGCGATGGTTAGGGCGCAAAAGCAGGCGGTTCTCATCACAAGGACTCATTAAATGTTATAACATAACATTTGAGACCATAAAAAAAGACACCCGTCAAGCGGCGCGCGATTTCCTCGCACAAGCTTTGCAAAGACCAACAATTTCTAAAATCTGCTTATTGATGCCAAAACCCAAAAGATCGGCTTCTTTGCGAAGGAGGCGGCTAATTTTATCATCGCTGGCTTCCGTGGCCGTACCGCAAGTACGACAGATGAAAAACATGCAATCATGATTTTCTTCGGGATGCTGGCAAAGAATATAGGCATTTTTGCTTTCGATACGGGTTACAAGACCATGCTCTGCTAAATGCTCAAGCGCGCGATAGACAGTGACAGGGGCAACAGTATGTCCCAACTGTTTGGCCATTTTGGGAATGATATCATAGGCGCTAAGAGGTTTATCACTTTTAGCCAGAATTTTCTGAACAGTGCTTTCATTGGCGCCAAGATGATGATCATGGCAGCCCTTCTTTTTTGAGCAGGTTTTGGTAGTTTTTGGCTTCATGAGTGTTTTTTACCCGATACCGAGACATTAAGCAAAACACCTCCTTTTTCACATAACCTCTTGCACTGAAACGAGTCTTATTGGATGCTGCCTGCTTCTGAATCTTTGGGACTTATGTATGCTCGCCCTTTCTTATGAATCCCTCGCCAGTTATTGGTCGGCACCTGCCGTTGAAGCCAATATTGTCGTTTTCTTTAATCTCATAGGCGCTTTCGCGCTCGGCCTCTTTGTTGGTTATGAGCGTTCCTACCGCGGCCGTGCCGCTGGTATGCGTACCTATGGCCTCGTTTGTATGGCCTCATGCGCTCTTACCGTTATCGCTGGTTATCCAGAATTCTGGTATGGCGGTCATGACATCCATATAGGCAATGTCGATCCCGGCCGTATCATTCAAGGTGTTGTCACAGGCATCGGCTTCCTTGGTGCAGGCGTCATTATGCGTGACGGTCTCAACATCAGTGGTCTTACAACAGCGGCATCGATCTGGACAGTTTCTGCCATCGGCGTTCTCGTTGGCGTCGGTTTTTATGCAGCTGCGATTTTGGTCTCCCTGCTTGCTGCTCTCTTCATGTGGTGGGGTTTACGGCTCGAAAATTTCTTGCCTTCGCGGCATGCCTTGGCGATCACTTTGCATTTCCACAAAAACATCACGCCCTCAGAAGATGATCTCAATCGTATCGTCCTCACGCATGGTTATGTGATTGCAACAGGATCCTTTGTTATCGCAAAACGTACCGATCAATCCGAATGGCGCTTTGTAGTTGTCTCATTAGGAAAAGGTAAGAGCACATCTTTGATTAGCTTGGGCCAAGCTTTATCTAAAGCTGAAGGCGTTGAAAGCTATCACGTCTCGCACGCGCGTAATTAAGCGATGAGCCAAGAACTTGCCACCATTATCGATCAGGCATGGGAACAGCGCGCTGATATTTCAAGCGCTACCAAAGGTGCCCAGCGTGATGCTGTTACCAAGGCTTTAGATGGGCTTGATACAGGGCGCCTTCGCGTTGCTGAAAAGATCAATGGCAAATGGGAAGTCCATCAATGGCTTAAAAAAGCTGTCCTCTTATCTTTCCGCCTCAATGACTCCTCGCTTATAGGCAATGGCCCCGATGGTGCTTGCTGGTGGGATAAAGTTCCAAGCAAGTTTAATGAATGGGATGGCGCTCGTTTTAATGATGCTGGGTTTCGCGCAGTCCCCAATTGTATTGTCCGTTACTCAGCTTACATAGCGCCAAAAGTCGTTTTGATGCCAAGCTTTGTGAATGTTGGTGCGCGCGTTGATGAAGGCACAATGATTGATACTTGGGCAACCGTTGGATCCTGTGCACAGGTGGGTAAGAACTGTCATATCTCTGGCGGAGCAGGGTTGGGTGGTGTGCTTGAGCCACTGCAAGCCAATCCCACAATCATTGAAGATAATTGTTTTGTCGGTGCGCGCTCAGAAGTTGCTGAAGGGGTCATCATCGAAGAGGGATCTGTTCTCTCGATGGGTACTTTTATCAGTGGCTCAACGAAGGTCATTGATCGCGCGACAGGCGAGATTTTCATAGGCCGTGTGCCAGCTTATTCCGTTGTCGTGCCAGGTTCTTTACCAGGTAAGCCTTTACCGAATGGCCAACCAGGACCGTCTCTAGCTTGCGTTGTTATCGTTAAAAGGGTCGATCAAAAGACCCGCGAAAAGACCTCGGTCAACGACCTTTTACGCGATTAATTGGCATTTCCGGTCACTTTATGATCTAATTGCTGTCACTTACATGGCAGGAGACGATCATGGCTAAAACGCAATTTCACGGCTCAAACACGGCCCTTATTACCCCCTTTGCGGACGGCAAGGTCGACGAAAAACGTTTTCAGGAATTCGTGCAATGGCAAATTGACCAAGGCACGCATGGCCTCATTCCTTGTGGAACAACAGGTGAATCGCCAACCCTGACGCATGAAGAACATAACCGCGTCGTCAAACTCTGTATTGAAGTCGCTAAAGGTAAAGTACCTGTTATGGCAGGTTGCGGATCAAATTCGACTGCCGAGGCTATCAGTCTTACGAAGCATGCTGAAAAAGACGGCGCTGACGCCGCTTTGCATGTTGTGCCTTATTATAATAAGCCAACCCAAGAAGGCATGTATCAACATTACAAAGCCATTCATGATGCAACGGGTCTGCCGATTTATATTTATAATATTCCTGGCCGCTCGGTTGTGAATATGAGCATTGAAACCCAGCAACGTTTGGCAGAATTGCCGCGCATTGTTGGTGTGAAAGATTCATCCGGTGACATCACGCGCGTGGTGCGTACACGCTCCACCTGCGGCGAGACTTACATTCAGCTCACAGGCGATGACCCTGTTGCTTTACCCTTCTTGTCAGAAGGTGGACATGGCTGCATTTCAGTGACATCGAACATTGCGCCAGCCTTGTGCGCGCAAATGCATAATGCTTGGGCAAAGGGTGATGTAGCGACAGCTCAGAAGATCAATGATCAGCTGATGCCATTACATGATGCGCTTTTTGCAGAAACCTCGCCAGGCCCTGTGAAATACGCAGCATCTTTGCTTGGCCTCTGCCGCTACGAATTCCGCCTGCCTTTGGTGCCAATAGCCAAAGCCAATGAAAAACTCGTCGAAGAAGCGATGAAAAAAGTTGGATTAGCGCCAGCTAACGGCGTTTTGAAACGCGCTTAGGCTTTAAACCCCAGTACATCATCCATGCCGTAAAAGCCGGCGGGCTTTTTAGCGAGCCAAAGAGCTGCTTGGACAGCGCCGCGTGCAAAAATCGCACGGTCCGTGACACTATGATGAATGCGAATAGTCTCCCCATTGCCCGTAAACATAACTTCGTGATTGCCTATAATATGGCCCGCACGAATAGCCGCATAGCTTGGCTGCTTCTTGCCTGCATTACCTTGAAGTACTGCTTCACCCAAGGTTTTAGCGGTACCAGATGGTGCGTCTTTCTTCTGATTATGATGTTCATCAAGAATAGCCACATCATAATCGAAATCAGCCAGCAACTTTGCGGCAAGTACCGTGACTTTTTTCATGGCTGCAAGGGAGAGCGATGTGTTTGATGCGTAAAGCACAGGGATTTTTTTAGCGGCTTCTTTCAGCGCATCCAAAGCTTCAGGCGTAATACCCGTTGTGCCAACAACCATGGGTTTTTTGTTATTCGTGGCAAGCTTGATATTGCCGATCGTGGCTACGGCAAAGGTAAAATCAATCATGACATCACTAAGTGCCATGATCTCTTCAACTTTTTCTGAAATCACTGTGTTGTCAGGGTTTTTAAACTGCGGATTAATCTCAAGAACAGCGCCACCTGCAAGAGTACACTCTTTATGGGCAGCAACTTCAGCTGCAATGGCTTGTCCCATACGACCGTAATAACCAAGAATACCTACCTTGGTCATTTGAGATAATCTTTCGCTAGCACTTCAGCGATTTGAACAGCATTGAGAGCGGCGCCTTTACGGAGATTATCCGAGACAATCCACATATTGAGGCCATTTTCGACGGTAATATCTTCGCGGATACGGCTTACAAAAGTTGCGTCTTCACCGGCACATTCGACAGGCGTCACAAAGCCTTCTTCATGCTGATGATCAATCACAGTCACGCCTGGCGCCTTTTTAAGGGCCGCGCGCGCTTCAGCTGCCGAGATTGGTTTCTCAAATTCTATATTCACCGCTTCCGAATGTCCGATGAAGACGGGGACGCGAACGCAGGTCGCTGTAACCTTGATCTTGGGATCCAGGATCTTCTTGGTTTCGGCCGCCATCTTCCATTCTTCTTTGGTCATGCCATCTTCCATGAAGACATCGATCTGCGGAATGACATTAAAAGCGATTTGTTTGCGAAACACTTCTTTGGTGAGTGCGTCATTGACAAAAACAGCTCGTGTTTGGCTAAAAAGTTCATCCATTGCTTCACGTCCACCACCTGAGACGGATTGATAGGTCGAGACCACAATACGCTTGATGGTCGCAAGATCATGCAGCGGTTTCAGCGCAACCAACATTTGAATGGTTGAGCAATTGGGGTTGGCGATAATGTTGCGCTTGGTGTAGCCGGCGATAGCTTTTGCATTCACTTCCGGCACAATCAAAGGCACATCAGGGTCCATGCGGAAGTGTGATGTGTTATCGATCACAATGCAGCCGGCCTTCGCCGCACGCGGAGCAAACTCAGCGGAAATTTTAGCACCGGCAGAAGAAAGACAGATATCAACGCCTTTAAAATCAAACTTGGCGAGATCTTGAACAGTCAAAACATCATCTTCACCAAAGCTGACTTCACTGCCAGCCGATTTGATGGAGGCGAGGGCGATCATATCCGCAATAGGAAATTCGCGCTCAGCTACGGTTTTGAGCATTTCTTGCCCGACATTTCCAGTAGCGCCAACAACGGCAACCTTGTACTTTTTCATAGACTTAGCCTTCACTATTCACCTGTTATTCAATCCTTTATGATAGTACACAGGAAATGAGCCAAAAACAACGTTTGACACCATGACAGAGCTAAAAACATCAGCTTTTACGAGCTATAACGAATTCTGGCCGTTTTATTTGAGCCAACATAGCAATCGTAAGGCGCGTTTGCTTCATGTTATCGGCACGCTCTTAGCGCTCTTAGCCCTCTTTAAAGCAATTGTTTGTCTTAGTATCGCTTGGCTGAGCAATCCAGGCAAAACCATAGCCAATAACCAAAGCCATGATCAGCCAAGC
>JBASWO010000048.1:0-9033 GCA_049276515.1 Alphaproteobacteria bacterium | reverse complement strand
GTATAGAGCGGCTCGACATTATGTTTTTCGTTACGATTTGAGTGCTCAAAATTGCGCCGTTTTCCCATCCCTGCCTCGTTTCTGTCCGGTTGATTTCCGGACGTTAGTTGAAGTCATCACACCACGTGATGACCGCAAATTCTGCCGAACCCTGAGTAAAATAAGCCGCTTACGCGCTAATGCGAAACGGTGAGATGACAGTTGAAATGTAAGGGCAATATAAGGAGAGGCGCTGCTAGCAGAGCTAAGAAGAACAGTTTTTGCTACTCTTTCAGGTTTGCTAATCTTCAGCCTCCTGTTGGAACCCCTTATTATACTTTGAGGTTCACTCAAGCCTTTTGGCTCTATACTGACTCTACGTTAGTATAGTTAATAATGTATTACGTTTTTTCAAGGGCAAACTTTATAACGCCTACCGAATACCGTTATGTTACCGAAAATGTGTAAGTGCGCTGTTCAGTTCCTGCCTCCATGCTATAACGAATCTCATGAAAAAAACGGCACATAAATCTTCTACAGTTGAACGTCGCGCGCGATTAAAGCGCCGGGCTGAAGATCAATTACCTGATTTTCGTGATCTGATTCAAAACTCTGTACAAGGCATTTTGGTACATCGGAATTTCAAACCTCGCTATGCCAACCAAGCGTTTGCGCAACTCTTTGGTTACAAAACAGCCAAAGAGATTATGGAGCTTCCTCTCTTACGCCCTTTGATACCAGATGACATGTGGGCGCGCGCTGAACAAGAATATGATGATCTCATCCGCGGTCGCAGAGAAGCGATTGTGACACGCTCACGCGGTTTGAAAAAAGACGGCACAGAAATTTGGACAGCCTCAACAGAACGCTTGATTGATTGGCATGGCGATCCAGCTGTGCAGATCAATACTTATGATATCAGCGAACAAATGGCGGTCGAACAGACCTTACTCAAAAACGAGCAGCATTTGCGCGCCATTCTCGAAATCCTTCCCTATCCTATTTACATATCGCGCCGTACGGATGGGCAGTTATTGTTCGTGAACCGCAAAACCTGTCTTTTATTTCAAAAAAGCGCCAGTCAGCTTTTGAAAGGCCGTTCAACCGATTTCTTTGTTAATCCTGATGAGCGCGATGAGATGCGCAAACTTCTCGAGACCATCCCCGATATTCGTGATGTTGAAGTTAAAATGAAAACCGGTCCCGGCCGTGAATTTATGGCTGAGTTAGCAGCTATCGCAACAGACTATGACAACACGCCCGCTGTCTTAGTTGCCCTCAATGACATTTCACAACGTAAAGAGTTGGAAGCCGAGCTTTTCCGTCAAGCCAGTACCGATAGTTTAACAGGCATCAGTAATCGCCGGTATTTCATTGCTCAGGCTGAGCAAGAATTGCGGCGTTCCCGTCGTTTTGCGCGTGATATGTCGGTTATGATGATTGATATCGATTACTTTAAGAAAATCAACGATACCCACGGCCATGCGATAGGTGATGCTGTGTTACAGGGCGTTGTGAAATCAGCTTTGGAGAGTTTACGACAATCAGATTTTCTCGGCCGTTTAGGTGGCGAAGAGTTTGCTGTCATTCTGCCAGAAACAAATCTAGAGGCTGCCACAGATGCCGCTGAGCGCTTACGTGCTCATATGGCTGAACGACCCATTATTGCCGAACGCGAAGCTATTCCGTGCACCGTGAGTGTTGGCGTTGCTCAATTAACCGCAAAAGATGGCGGCATTGATGCCTTATTAGGTCGCGCCGATGAAGCTCTTTATAGAGCCAAACATAATGGTCGTAATAGAGTTGAGATTGCTTCGTGACATCATCCGCCTCTCATTTACGTGCCGTTCTTCTCGCTCTTGCTGGTTACACTTTTTGGGTTGGTGGCGACACCTTTATGAAGCTTCTAGGTGAGCTGGGAACGCCCAAAAGAGAAGTGATGGCCATCGCTGCTTTTGCCGGCATGCTCTCTATCTTTATCATCTCTGCCTTGCGCGGCCGCATTGCTAAACTGCGGCCCAAAAAATTTGCTGTGCTTAATTTCTTGGGTCTACTTTTTTTACTCAACTATCTCATTTTCTTGACAGCACTCGCGCGTTTACCGATTGCTAATTTCTATACCATTCTTTTTCTGGCTCCTACTGTTGGCGCCATTGTTGCTGCTGTCTTTTTGCATGAACATCTCAATATACAAAAAATTCTAGCTATCATCGCCGGCTTTATCGGCGTTGTGATTGCGATTAATCCAACACATCTTTTTGATAATCCTGATGATTGGCTAGCCTATGGCGCTGCTTTTGCCGGTATGATTGTTATTGTTACACAAATGGTCATTTTGCGGTGGCTCGGCGATCGCGAAAGCCGTGAATCGACAGCCTTCTATCCGCGCATCTTCTCAATTATTGGTGGTGCAATCGGCATTCTCGTTATGGGGTTTGAGCCGCTTTCAATGCGCGAAGTGCTTTATTGTTTTGGTGTCGGTGGCGTAGGCAGCCTTGGTTGGCTCTGTATGGCTGAAGCTTACAAGTTAGCACCAGCTGCTAAAGTTATGCCTTTTCACTATTCACAAATTATCACAGGTGCTCTGGTGGGTTATTGCATCTGGCATGATGTACCGACGCTCCATCTTCTTCTGGGCGCCAGCGTGATTATCATCTCAGGTCTTTACATTGCAACGCATGGTCAGCGCAGTGCGCAATTGGCTAAGACTTTGGTAGATACGCCTTAGCTTGCAACAACTACCTTATTACGACCTTCTTTTTTAGCACGATACAAGGCTTTATCAGCCAGCTGCGGCATCTCTTGGGGTGATAGGTCTTTGCTGCTGACCACAATACCAAAAGATGCGGTGACATTGACGGATGTGCCATCCGGTAAAAGGATGGGTAGTTTTTCAAGTTTCATACGTAAACGCTCAAGCACCAAAAGCCCAACAGCCAGATCAGCTTCTTTGAGACACAGCAAAAATTCTTCACCACCTGTGCGATAGGCATCATCAAAGCCGCGTATGCCGCGCGTGATATGATCAGCAACCGCCGCTAAGACGCGATCCCCTGCATCATGACCATAGGTGTCATTGATCTTCTTGAAATGATCAACATCACCAACCACGACGCAAAAAGGTTTTCCGGTACGTAAAAACCGGTTGTGCTCGCGCGCTAAATCTTCTTTTAAGCCTAAGCGCGAACGTAAGCCTGTGAGAAAATCGAGGCCTGATGCAACAGCTGCAAAAGCGCGCTCCATGCGGCGTAGCCCTTGCATCAATTCATTATAGCGTGCCAAGACTGCTTCATAATCAGCCGTTGCAATCGGCTTACCATCTGGCGTTTTCTGTAAAACCAATTTTGCCATTGTATGCAGCTGCTCATAATTGAGCGTCACTTGCTCTATGGCAGGTTGATCTTCAGGCAAACTTTGCACAGCGTTATGGCGCCAATGCGCAAAACTAACAGGCGCAAGAAGTTGCTCAGCTTGTGCGACACGATTTCCAAGGTCAACAAATGCAAGACGGTTCCAGAGCGTGAGCCATGCAATATGGTCATCGACAGCTTGCGAGAGAGAGGAAGACGGTGATGGAGCAGTCATATTCCGAAACTATCAGAGTTCCGGATGAACAGCAAAAAGCTTAGGCAGCCTTTTTACGAGCTTGAGCCTTGGTCAATTGCTTTTTGATTTTCAATGCAGCTTCGCCGAGGCGGCTTGAACGTGTGCCAAGCAACCAAGCATCGATGCCACCATTATGTTCAATCGTGCGGATACCATTGGCTGTCAGGCGCAAAGAAACTGACTTGCCCAGAATTTCCGAAGGAAATGAGCACATCTGTAGGTTCGGCAGCCAACGACGGCGGCTCTTGTTATTGGCGTGGCTAACATTGTTGCCAACATGTGGCTTCTTGCCATTCACAGAACATACACGTGCCATAGACTTTTACGGGAGCTTTCCCGTCCTTCAATTCGGGTTGTCAGTAACGGACCGGCCTAGGGCTTGAGCCCGGCTGATCATGCGTGGCTTTATAGGGGGATGAGGCAAATGAAGTCAAGCAAGACAGGCAAAAAACTGACCTTAAAGCACTGTTTTTAAGGTTTTTCTGGGGATTCCGCATAGTTAGCGTTAACGAATTTTTGGGCCTCTTTTTGGTAAACTAGGCAAATGAACACTGAAATACAGGGCAATTTCAGAAAACAGCTTCAGGATTACCGCCTCACCACAGCGGAAATCATTTATCATTTGCCCGATCACCCCTCTCTTTTACAAAGCTTTATCTGGCAGGAATTGGACATTGCGCCGCGCTTTCCGATTCTGCGCAGATTCTTGCATTTCTGGGAAACCAAATTAGACGGCAAACTTTTCAAGGTTACCGTAGCCCATCAAGCACTGATCAAACCCAGTGAGTTGCGCTATTTTGGTGGTGAATTCATTATCCACTAAGGCGCTTGCCTAAAACATCCTCTTCCTTATAGTTGATGCCTGTTCTGTGTTACCACTTCAGGAGTTCTTTCCATGCGTACATCTCTTTTTTCAGCAATAGCAGTTCTTCTCGGCGCCTCGATCCTTTTGTCAGCTTGCGCATCAACTAGCTACAATCCCGTCATCGACACCAAGAAGGTCAATATGGACAAATACCAGAATGATTTGGCGGAATGCCGCCGTCTCGCTGATCAAGTCGATGTCGCTGGCGATACAGCAACGGATACAGCTATCGGTGCTGTTGCCGGTGCTGCAGGTGGCGCGCTCTTAGGTGCGATCACAGGTAATGCAGGAACGGGTGCAGCCATCGGTGCTGCAGCTGGTGGTCTTGGTGGTGCTGGTACAGGTGCGATTAGCTCCAACCAACGTCAAAAGAACATCATTAACAACTGCCTGAAAGGCCGCGGCTATAAGGTTCTTGGTTAATCTTAACGCCTAAAAAGCTTAATTTCGTTCCCGAAACAACTGGCGCATTTATATGCTCATTGCTAGCCTTTTCCTCAAGATTTGATTCTTGGGGATTAGGCTGCAATGCCGGTTTTTAGTAATTTCGAAGCGCTGCCGTTTTTTGATCAATTACTGCATGGCGCTCATTTCATGCTCTGCAGTTTTGCGGTGCTGATTGCATGCATCCCTATGCTCACAGAAAAGGGATCCCCTGAACATAAATTTGGTGGCTTTGTTTATTTGCCCCTCAGCATTGTTGCACTAACACTCGCCAGCTACATGGCTTGGCGTGAATTAAGCCTTGTTCTTTTTTGCTTCAATTGTTTTTGCCTTTATCTGCTTATGAGTGGCTGGCGTGCCGTGCACGAAAATGAAACTCCGAGCCGCATTGACTGGCTAATACCAAGCAGTTTGTTCTGCCTGTCCATGGCCGTGGCATTTTATGCGGTCTTTCATGATAGTGGTATGCGCACCTTCTATCTTTTGTTTTTTGCAATGAATGCCTTTTATTTGTCATGGCGCGATTACAAGCATCTCAAGCGCCGAACAGTTAGTAGTAAGAACCATATTTTTTTAGGCGATATCAATCTCATCGGCTCACACGCCTCATCATGGATCGGCCGTCACATTGCCGGTATGGTGGGTAGTGTTATTGCGAATTTATCGGTCGTCGTTCTAACTCTCCTTCCCTTGTGGCTCCATTGGCTCTGGCCAACAACGCTTCTCATGGCGGGTCTTTATATTGCCCATAAGGAACGTGAGAAGAAATTGCGTGTACGCCAAGCTATGGCAACGATTTTGCAGCCTAAGTTCCGCACTAACCCTAGCGCGCGTAAAGACGACGATATTCGTAGGGCAGCTTAAGCCTTTATAGACAGCCTTAAGTACGATAAAAACCTCGCATGCGCCTCTCCGTCAAACCCGCTTACTCCTCTGTTTTTATTTGGCTCTTGATTTGCTGTGCCATGATTTTTGTCATGGCGATCATTGGTGCAATCACACGCCTTACAGAATCTGGCCTTTCCATTACAGATTGGAATCCTGTAATGGGCGCTTTACCACCCCTCAATGAAGCTGATTGGAATAAAGCTTTTGAGAGCTACAAACAAATCCCCCAATATCAAGTACTCAATAGCCATATGACGCTCGAAGAGTTTAAGGGCATTTTCTTTTGGGAATGGGTGCATCGTCTCTGGGGACGGCTTATTGGTTTCGTTTTTGCTCTGCCGCTTTTGGTGTTCTGGCTGCAAAAGAAAATAGACAACCAATTAGCTCTTAAACTTTTTGCGATTTTTGCTCTCGGTGGCCTGCAAGGATTTATCGGCTGGTTTATGGTGCAAAGTGGGCTGGAGCTTCGCACCAGCGTGAGCCCCTATCGACTTGCTCTTCACCTTGGCCTGGCACTGTTGGTTTATGCCCTTATTTTATGGCAAGCCCTTCGCCTTACAACACTCCCGCGTCATCCCGTCATTTGGTGTTTGCGGCGCCACGGATGGAGCTCTCTTGGACTTTTGATCCTGACAATCCTCTGGGGAGCGTTAGTTGCCGGCTTACGTGCAGGCGAAGCCTATAATACGTGGCCTCTCATGGATGGAGAGATCTTACCGGCGGCAGCCTTTACGCTTCTGCCGCAATGGCTAAATATTTTTGAAAATCTAGCTCTAGTACAATTTATTCATCGCTGGCTTGGCCCCTTAACAGCGCTCGCCATTCTCACTTGGGCCTTTCGATTGTATAAATTGGACCGCTTCTGGGCGAGCTGTTTGGGCTTTATGGCAGTCCTGCAAGTTGTGCTGGGTATCAGCACTGTTTTAGCACATGCGCATATTGTGCTCGCCACCCTTCATCAGGCAGGCGCCATCGTCTTACTCACACTCCTGATTATAAATCTATATCGGCTTAAGCGGCTTGCTTAAGTTCAGCTTCATTGAAGAATTGCAAAGCTTCACCAACCCAAGCTGCACTATCAGCACCGTTTGAGCTTAGAATATTAGCATCGACTTCTTGAGCTTCTTCACTGATCACAGCGCCAACAGCCTGCATCTCACCTTGTAGCTCTTCAGGAACTGCGATCATACGACCTGAGATTTGTGGTGAGAGAGCTAAGAGAGAAACACCCGCACCGATTGCAGCGATAGGCTTACCTGCATCCATAAAGTGCGAGATAATACGGCGGGTATGAAGATTGGTCTTAAGCTTAGCAATAGCTCGCTCGCCGCCTGGTATAACCAGCATGTCGAAATCTGATCCTAAAGCTTCACTGATTTGAGCATCAACGGGGAAATAATGACCCCAACCCGTACCTTGCCAGCCATTGACGACACCTTGCTCAGGAGCAATGGTACGCAGCACAGCCTTGACCTTGGTTAGCGCGCGTTGGATTTCCGTCATCTGATTTTCATCAAAGCCATTGGCGGCAAGGATGGCGACGTTCTTTCCAGCGAGTAACAGGGTCATGTAGGGGCTCTCCTTAAGAGTTTGAAAAATAACAAAAATCTTCTCGCCCTAACGGGGGCGTTGGTTTCTTGTGGTTAAACAAGGGGACCGCGATCACATCTATGGTGCTAATGAGCAACCGCGAATAGACTCAATCTATGCCATAAAATCCAAGTCTTTGGAATCTTTGATTTAGTTGCATCCTTCGTCTTGGGCCATTGTGTTGCATGAATACCGCAAAGGATCAAGCAACTTCTACGCAAGATTAATCTGCAATTAGCATTCGTAATGATAGAAATGATCCATGCGTGTCTGGGAAGTTTCCGATAATAAGGCCATACCAACCGATCTCGTGCGTGAGCAGGATTTCATTCTGCGCGTCCGCCGTATCAATCGCTTGGGCACCCCGCATTTGGTGGTCAATCTTGTGCTCAGCGCCCTTGAGGTGATCAGCAAAAATCGTAGAGCCATTGAAGCGGTCCAAGACCGCCTCCAAGAATTTGCCAAAGTGACGAATGCCTTTTACTCCGAAATGTCGAACGGAGATGTGTTTCTGATTTGGAAAGATACCAATGATGCACAAACACTCTCAAAGCGTATTGTCCAAGCCATCATGCCTGAAGCTCAAGAGTTACAAGATACCAGCCAATATCTCTTGACCTATCATCTGCCAAAAGATTACACGCCGCTGCGCGAGCGCGCCAATCATTACGTCGAAGTTGTCCAAAGCATTGCCAGCATGCCAGGCGGTGGTGCGCCCGGTGATGCACTTAAAAGTGAAGCTGCACGCGGCCCCTTAAATGCCTGGAGCCTTGATCAAATCGGTAAACTTCTCAGCGATATTGATTTGCGCCGCTATGGAAGGACGCAGCCCATTTATCAATATCAAGCTGATGGTTCCTGGAAATCTATATGCGAAGAGTATTTTATTAGCTTTGAAGATTTGCGTCGTGAACGTTTTCCAAAATTGGAAATTCCGCCCGAGCATCTGTTTATGGCCTTGTGTCAAACCTTGGATCAACGTTTGATTGCAGCCCTTACTGAGCATTTTGATACCATCGCCGATAAACCCATTCAGCTCAATCTTGCTGTCAGCACTATTTTGGGATCTGTCTTTGCCCAGTTTGCGCGGCGCATTCCTCATGACAAACGCGGACTTGTTGGTTTTGAATTAAACCGTGGCGATCTGTTACAAGATTTTGCACTCACCCTAAGCGCTATAGAAGTTCTTAAAAGAGAAGGCTTTAAAGTCGCCATCGATGGTGTAACGCCAGACATGGTGACTTATATCAATCTGGGCGCCTTCGATGTCGACTATATCAAGATCAACGTCTCAAAAGACCGCGCCGGGCAATTAGCCGATCCTGCTATTCGTAAAGCTCTTCTCCAGATACCTGCCGAAAGGCTCATTTTCTTCCGTTGCGATAATGAAAAGGCTTTAGCTGTAGGCCTCGAAATGGGCGTCAGTAAGTTCCAGGGATGGTTAATTGACGACGCCGTGAAACCCTAATAGGGCCCTGTAAGTAATTCTAACTTGACATTTATGGCTGTTTTTTGCTGTTATCACGGCACTGGATTGATGCACCTAATGCATTCGCGGGATTTGACAGGAGCAGCTTGCTGCCGCGTTACCAATAGCTAAAGCGTCACAGAATGAAGTCCCAGTTTATGGCTTCCGCACTGTGATCCCTGGTGGGTGATCA
>JBASWO010000047.1:0-3041 GCA_049276515.1 Alphaproteobacteria bacterium | reverse complement strand
GTGATACAGCGCAATATCTAACCGGTAAAAAGCAAATACCAATTCCAAGTGAGCGCCGTCCGGGGAAGAAAGGTCAATTTATTGAAGTAATTGGTGCGCAAGAAAATAATCTCAAAAATTTACGAACAAAATTTCCACTCGGCACTTTCACTTGTGTGACGGGCGTCTCCGGTGGCGGCAAATCAACTCTAGTGATTGAGACTTTATATAAAGCCCTTGCGCGACGTCTTAATAACGCCCGCGAAATTCCGGGTGCACACGAAGCCGTCAAAGGTGTCGAATTTATCGATAAAATCGTCGATATCGACCAATCACCGATTGGCCGTACGCCGCGCTCGAACCCAGCCACTTATACCGGCGCTTTCACACCCATTCGTGATTGGTATGCGGGTCTCCCTGAAGCTAAAGCACGTGGTTATGGACCTGGACGTTTTTCATTCAATGTTAAAGGTGGTCGTTGTGAAGCCTGCGAAGGTGATGGCGTTATCAAAATTGAGATGCATTTCTTGCCAGACGTCTTTGTCACCTGTGATACATGCCATGGCAAGCGTTATAACCGCGAGACACTACAAGTCACGTATCGCGATAAGAGTATTGCTGATGTTCTCGATATGACTGTGGAAGAAGGCGCTGAGTTTTTCAAAGCCGTTCCGAGCATTCGCGATAAAATGGAAACACTCAACCGCGTTGGTTTGAGTTACGTAAAAATTGGTCAATCGGCGACAACGCTTTCGGGCGGTGAGGCACAGCGCGTCAAACTCGCAAAAGAATTATCCCGCCGCGCGACTGGTAAGACGCTTTATATTTTGGATGAACCGACAACAGGCCTGCATTTTGATGATGTGAAAAAACTTCTCGAAGTTCTTCATACGCTTGTTGATCAAGGGAATACTGTTATTGTGATTGAACATAATTTGGAAGTCATCAAAACAGCCGATTACATCATCGATCTTGGCCCTGAGGGTGGTGATGGCGGCGGTAAAATTGTAGCCACCGGCTCACCCGAAGATGTATGCGCGGTTAAAGAAAGTTATACCGGCAAATACCTAACGCCCTATCTCAAACAAAAGCGCAAAGCAGCCTAAAGTACAAACCAGACGCCGCGTCTTTGGGCCTCAGCATATCTATTCATCATCTGTTGGATAGCGGGGCTCCGATAATCATCTAAAGGCCGGGTCTGGTGCTGGGCAGCACTTGCAAAGGCCGCTTGCTGTGTTTCACCTGAAATGGCTGGTTTTACTGCTGTTTCAACCATGAGACGTATCCTTTCAGCTGGTTTTTTGATGTATAGTTATGGTCATTTTTTTGCCGCCTTCCGTCAACGCTGATTTGGCCTTAAGAGTGATATTTGACACAGCTGAGATGATTAAGTGCAACCGTGACTGAAACCTCGCCCTCAAACCAACTCACCGAACAAGCCCTTGCGCGCTTACGCAAGCTTGCCGACGGCAATGGTTTGACGCCTGAGCAGGTTCAATTCACTGAAGCCGACGAAAAGATTTATACGCTTCAAGGAACATTAAACCTCTCGGTTAAAGTGGACATACAGCAGGGTCGCTATGAAGGGCCCGTGCGCGGCAAAGATCGTCAGATTGTTGGCAGCACTGCTGAACTACAAATTGCTGTTGAAAACCGCAAAGGCGAATTTCAAAAAGGTGGCAGCTGGGTTGCAGCCTGCATTAAAGAACTCAAGGAACATCCCGGCCAAGGTTGGGGTCTTGAGGGTGCTCAAATCACCATTGCCGATAAAACTGTTGTGTTAGCGGCAACAGAAAATTGTTCAACCTGCCTCGGCCGTAAACTTGTCGACTGCCCACAATGTCGTGCGCTAGGCAATATGATGTGTCCCCACTGCCAAGGCCAACGTCAAGAATTTTGCGATATTTGTCATGGCACCGGGCAAAACCCAACAGACCCACGTCAACCTTGCCCTATATGTGCTGGCGCACGCATTGTGCCCTGCCATTACTGTCGTGGCATTGGACAAATTACCTGTCCTCGTTGTCAGGGACGGCGCGGCACTCAATGTCCGAATTGCAAAGGCACCGGGCAAATTACACAAGAGGTTGGCATTAGCTGCGGTGCTGAGACCCATTTCAAACTAGAAAGCTCGGGCCTTCCTAGCGGTTTGCGACGTGGCTTGGATAGACTAGGCATCGTCAACCTCTCAAAAGGCCATGCGGATATCGAACTACTGCCGCCCAAAAAAGAAGAGGGTGAGGATAAAGATGCTCCACCTAAACCTGTTGTCGAGTATCGTGCCAAACTTCCTTACGCGGATCTCAAAGTTAAGTTTGGCGCGAGCCGTATCGCACTTATGTCTGCCTTTGGCAAAAAATGTGCCTTACTTAATGTGCCCAATTTCCTTGATACGTCTCTTGAAGAAGCGCGCGAAAAACTCAAGAGCGGTGATTTAGAAGAAGCTCTAAAGATGCGTTTGATACGCGAAGCTCTGGCGCTGGAATTGGGTGGTAAGGGACGCGTCAATGAACTCCGCAAGCTTTATCCCGTTGGCCTCTCTCAAGAGGTTGCACACGAAATTCTTTTCAGCCTCCATAAGGCCCTTAAACAAGAGACCGTCACTCTTCGTGGTATTATTGCGGGCCTCTGCGTTCTTGGAAGTATTGCTTTATTTGCAGGCCTCTTTATGACGTCGCTTCATCATGATCTGACGCAACTATGGCCAAAACGTAACGTTGCCCTTTTTGATTTTGGCGTGCTTTCTGGAACACTTCTTTTGAGCTGGTTAACGCTTGGTGTTGCAACGAGCCTTTTGATGCGTAAACGTTTTTCAGATTTAAAAATTGCTCTACATCAAAAGACCGGAAAGATTGGCCTTACCATGTTGGCAAGCATTTTTCTTGTTTTCATCGTTCTTATGGTGCTCATAAGACCTGTTTGGCTTTTGCCAAATTAATGTAATCCGCGTTTATCAGAATCAAACAAACTGGCTAATTGCTCCATCATCACGCCACCCAACTGTTCGGTATCAGTGATGGTAACAGCGCGCTTATAATAACGTGTCACATCATGGCCAATAC
>JBASWO010000046.1:0-2869 GCA_049276515.1 Alphaproteobacteria bacterium | reverse complement strand
GCCTCATACATCGCTATATAGATTCAACAGATATGCGCCAAGCAGCATTGATGTACGCAGCACTGCGCTATGCCGTTGGTCAGTTTCAGATCGCAAACGGTTATGCTGATTATTTGGTCCTGCAGTTCAATCTCGTAAACTTTAAGGGCAAAGATTATCAGATCAGCGCGATTGCTCTTGATCCAGATACAACATTGGGTGGCATGGCAACGGAAGTTGATCAACGTTACTTTACGCGCGTGATTTTGCCAGCCGCCGCAGGATTCCTCCAAGGCTTTGGTCAGGCTTTGGGCCAGGGCAGCTCAACCACGACAACCAACGGCACATCAACCATTATCTCGCAGTCGAGCCAAGGCTATCGTCAAGGCATGTTCAGAGGTTTGAATGCAGCTGCCAATACAGCGAGCCAATTTTTCCAAAACCAAGCTAACCAAGTTAAGCCTTTGGTACGCGTTGCAGCCGGCACACCGATTGGCATTTTCTTCATCACATCTGTTCTCGATAACACGGCGTATCAGCAGCAACACCCTCCTTACAATCCAGCCATGGCTTATGGTTATCCAGGCGCTGGTGCTTTGGGAGGTTTGGGTGGTCTCGGTGGTTTGGCTGGATATCCTGGTATAGGCGCCGCGCCATCACTCACGGGCTCGGCCTATCCTGGTACTACAGTCGCAGGTTTTGGCAGCTCTTCAGGCGTCCCTTATCCTAACTATGCTAACCCAAGCGTGCCCGACAATTACGGTAATGCCTATGGCGCTTCGCCTTATTCGGCGCTCCCTTCAGGGCTTGGCACGACTTATTATGGCCGTTAAGCTAACGGCCTAACACGCAGGAGTTTTCTATGACCGACGAATATGGCTCGCGCGAGGGGCATGAATCTGAAACCGATCTCGGCGCTGAAGCTGAAAGCTGGCAGAGTGATCAGCCGCCTACAGATGATTTTGCTGATCAGCCTTTAGAAGAAACCGCGACTGTTTCTGAAGAAAACGAAATGCTTGAAGAAGCAAGCGGCGTAGCTGAGGCTGGAGCTAAGAAAAAGAGCATGATGCTGCCTATGATCGCAGCTTTAGGCGGCCTCCTTTTCCTCGGAGCCATGGTTTATTGGCAGTTTGGATCAACGGATCCAAACGCAGGTGTGCCAACACCTCCACCTCTTTCATCACAAGCAACACCAGCACCGGTACCATCGCCAACGCAAACAGCCGATGCGAGCGATGCTGTAAAACCAGTTGAACCGCTTGAAGCTGTTGCACCCAAAACCAACATGGATCCTGCTTCGGATTTGACTGTTGCAGCAACAGGACAAAATCCAACATCAGGCGTCGCTACACCAACACCAGTGTCTGCACCAGCGCCTGTACCGTCTGTTGCCGTTCCTGATCCCGTTCCCGTTTCAGCACCTCTAGCAGTACCAGCTCCTTTGCCAGCCGTGGTCAACACAGCAAGCCCAACGTCTGTTGATAGTCGTTTAAGTGCGTTGGCTGCGCGCGTTGATGATTTGCAAAAGTCTCTTGATCATGCGACCCAACAATTAAACCAGGTCAATAATATGTTGGCAGCAAATGCAACGCCAGCAGCCCCGCCTAAACCTCTCAAGAGTGTTGAAGCAAAGACCCCGGCGGTTCTTGAATTGCCTGGCATTCAAGAAGCATCAGAAACAATTGAAACTGTAGCGCCCGCACCTGTCGTTAAATCCAAACCACGTGCGACTGTTACAAAAGCAAAAACTAAGGCAGTAGCAAAAGCGAAGACCGAGAAAAATCTTGTGCAAGCTTCTTCACAAAAGAAGAGTGCAACGAAATGGGTTTTGCGCGCCGCGACACCTGATGAAGCCTGGGTTGCTAGCGATAATTTGACCTCAAAACTCCATCGTGTTCAGGTTGGCGATACTTTACCAGGTATCGGCCCTATCACCGCTATTCGCCAAAATGGCAGTGATTGGATGGTCATTGGCTCCCAAGGTACTGTTCAATAGAGACTTGATATTGGGCCAAAACACCCCATCTCCTTGAAAGGGCTAGGAAAGCCCTGAAAATTAAACCCTTTTTAAGGGTTTAAGGGGCAAATTTGGGATACTATATATTAAAGTAAGATACGTTTTGATGTCGTCATTTTGGGGTTTTATGAAGGTTGCTTTATCACGCATTTTTGCTGGATCTCGCCGCGCCACCTTACGTAGCGCTAAAGCCTTTTCGGCTACCTTTTTCCTAACCCTCTTTGCCACTACTCAACCCGCCGCCGCTGCAATCTCGTTTGGCGAAGTTTTCTGTAACGTCGCCGACAATATGTCGCCCTTCATTCAAGTCTTCAATTTAGTGGCCTATGTCGCGGCTATCTTCTTTATCATTCAAGGTCTCTTGCACCTGAAGGGCTATTACGACAATCCCAATCAACACCCACTTCACAAATCAATTTTGCTTTTGAGTGTGGGTTCTGTTTTCACCATTTTACCTGTTACATTTAAAACATTGATCAGCACTCTTTTTGTGACGGGATCAACGGGACCAAGTCTTGGTATCAGTTCCTGTGCTGGTCTCACAACATCAACAGGTGCAACAAGTGCCGGTGGCACAGTCACTTTAGACGCTATGCTGGCTAACTTTGTTGGCAATATCAAAGAGCCTCTGACCTTTTTGATTTCGGTCGTCGCTATTACCTTGGGCGCCTTTTTAATTGTTCGCGGTTTGATGAAAGCCGCAAAATACGGCCAAGATGCGCGTCAGCATTCCATGCATAACATTCTAACCAACCTGATCATTGGTACGATCCTGGTGGTGTTTGGTCAGAGCGTCGATATGATGATGCTCAGTGTTTTGGGTGTGAGTGCTTCAGGTGGCGGTTTACTTAGCTTTAGCAATCTTGCTTGGAG
>JBASWO010000045.1:0-10878 GCA_049276515.1 Alphaproteobacteria bacterium | reverse complement strand
ACGGCCTAAGAAATAGGAAAGGCTATAGCGGTAGATAAGGATCAGGCTACGCAGCACCAAACTGAGAGCCAAAGATAGATAATTACTGAGCTGCTTCACGGTAAACTCCTAGTTTCTTCAAAGCCGTCACCAACTCTTTCTTCAGATCTTCATAGGCGCATGTTGCCGTTACATTGCGCGCAATCAAGACATAGTCATGACCTGTGGCTGCATGTGATGCCAAGACATCAAGCGCCAAAGCGCGCAACCGGCGACGGGCACGATTACGAATGACAGCATTACCAATCTTTGTAGTCGCCGTAAGGCCATAACGTGCAATCAATTGCTGAGCGTTGTGAGCACCCAATTGCATGATGAGGCCGGGGGCAACCCATTTTTTAGCATTATGCGCCACAGCCAAAAATTCGGCGCGGCGGCGAAGGACGGTTAATGGTTTGCGATGCCGCAAAGCACTTAAGCGGTCAGGCGCTTACGGCCCTGAGCGCGGCGACGAGCAACGACCTTGCGGCCATTTTTGGTTGCCATACGCGCACGGAAGCCATGACGGCGAGCGCGCACGATTTTGCTGGGTTGGAATGTACGTTTCATCTTCGTGATCCTTAAGTCTTAAAAGTCGCGCGTTTATAGGGGTTTGGCAGAAGCGAGTCAAATAAAAGGCGGTCTCTATAAGGAGGGTTGCTTTGGCGGCCATTGCTGGGCTAGTTAAACCAAGGCCTTATCTGGCCCAACCACCCTTAACCAAAGACATCTCCGTGCCCGATTTTTCAACCCTTGATGACCTCAATCTAAACGGCAAAACCGTGCTTTTACGCGCTGATCTTAATGTTCCTGCCAAAAACGGCCAGGTTACAGATACATCGCGCCTTGAGCGCCTGGTACCGACCTTAAAGGACCTTGCAAAAGCAGGTGCCAAGATCGTCATCCTGTCCCATTTTGGCCGGCCCGAGGGCAAGCCAGATCCCCAATATAGCTTAAAGCCAGTTGCCACTGCCTTACAGCAAGTCTGGGGGCAGACTGTCGCTTTTGCTGAAGATTGCATCGGTCCCAAAGCTGAAGAAGCTGTCAAAGCATTAGTGCCTGGACAAATTTTGGTTTTAGAAAATACGCGCTTTCATGACGGCGAAGAAAAAAATGATGCAGCGTTTGCACAAGCGCTTGCATCGCTTGGTGACGTCTATGTCAATGACGCGTTCTCAGCGGCACACAGAGCCCATGCATCAACTGAGGCTTTGGCTCGTTTGCTGCCTGCCGGTGCGGGTCGTTTAATGGAAGCTGAAGTGGAGGCTTTGACAAAAGCGCTTAGCAACCCAGAACGTCCTGTTGCTGCTGTTGTTGGCGGATCAAAAATTTCGACGAAACTTGAATTGCTGCAAAATCTCATCGCCAAAGTTGATATTTTGGTTTTGGGCGGCGGTATGGCTAATACCTTTTTGGCGGCCAAGGGAACCGCGATTGGTAAATCCATTTGTGAGCCGGATATGTATGACACAGCACGCGATATTATGAGCAAAGCAGATGCGCGTGGCTGTATGATTATGCTGCCAAAAGATGTTGTTGTGGCACCTGCTTTAGCGGCTGGCGTTACAACACAAACTGTGGCTGTGGGTGCTGTGCCAGCCGATCAAATGATTTTGGATCTAGGTCCCGCAGCAACGAAAGAGATCAAAGAAACCATTGCGATGTGCAAAACAGTTGTTTGGAATGGCCCTCTTGGTGCCTTCGAGACATCACCCTTTGATCGCGCTACCAATGAGATTGCTATTGCCGTTGCCGATTTAACAAAGCGCGGACAGATTTTATCGGTTGCAGGTGGCGGTGATACTGTTGCGGCTCTTGCTAATGCTGGCGTCACACACGGCGTTAGTTATTTATCGTCGGCCGGCGGTGCTTTCCTTGAATGGTTGGAAGGTAAAGAATTACCAGGCGTCGTCGTGCTCAAGCAGGTCGTACCAAAAACGAAAATGGGTAAGGTCATCATCTAATGGTGAAGAAAAAGACTGCGAAAAATAAAGCCAATGCCATGTGGGGTGGTCATTATGTTTCAGGCCCCGCAGCCATTATGGCCGAGATTAATTGCTCGGTTGATATTGATCAGCGCATGTATGCCCAAGATATCAAAGCCTCTAAAGCCCACGCCGCTATGCTGGCCAATAAAGGCATCATCGGCAAAAAAGAGGGCGCAGATATTCAACGTGGCCTTGATAAAATTCTAACGGAAATCAAATCAGGCAAATTTAAATTTGCTCGGTCTCTTGAAGATGTGCATATGAATGTTGAAGCACGCTTAAAGGATCTTATTGGACCTAATGCTGGTCGTTTACACACAGCGCGTTCGCGCAACGATCAAGTCGCGACCGATTTCCGGCTTTGGTTACGTGATGCCATCGATGCTTTAGACGCAGAATTACAAGATTTACAGAAAGCCCTTTTAGCTAAGGCAGAGGCCCATGCTGGCCTTCTTATGCCTGGTTTTACACATCTACAGCCTGCTCAGCCTGTCACGTTTGGCCATCATATGATGGCCTATGTTGAAATGATTGGGCGCGACCGCGCGCGTTTTATGGATGCGCGTAAACGCATCAATGAAATGCCATTAGGAGCTGCTGCTTTAGCAGGAACGTCGTTCCCGATTGATCGGATGCAGACGGCACAAGCTCTTGGTTTTGATAGGCCCATGCTGAATTCGATGGATGCCGTAGCATCGCGTGATTTTGCACTCGAATTTTTAGCTACGGCTAGCATTCTCGGTATGCATCTCTCGCGCCTTGCTGAAGAAATTGTCCTTTGGGCCAATCCATCCTTTGGCTTCATCACATTATCGGAAGCCTTTACAACGGGCTCATCTATTATGCCACAAAAGCGCAATCCGGATGCCGCTGAATTGGTGCGCGGCAAATCAGGACGGCTCTTAGGTGCTTTCACAACTCTTTTTGTTGTGATGAAGGGTCTATCGCTTACCTACGCTAAGGATATGCAAGAAGACAAAGAGCCTGTGTTTGATGCAGCCGATACATTGCATCTGATGATTGCAGCTTCTGCTGGCATGGTGCGAGATTTAAAACCCAACAAGTCTGCTTTGGATAAAGCCTTAGAAGCTGGCTTTATTACCGCTACTGATCTTGCCGACTGGCTTGTCCGCGCTGGCAATATACCTTTCCGTGATGCGCATCACATCACCGGTAAAATTGTACGCCTCGCTGAGCAGAAAAAAACCACGCTCGATAAACTCAGTCTCACTGAGATGAAAAAGATCGATGCCCGCATCACGAAGGATATTTTTTCTGTCTTGCGCGCTGAGAATGCAGTGAAAAGCCGTACCAGCCTTGGTGGTACCTCACCACAACGCGTCAAGGAAGCCGTCAAAGACGCAAAAAAGCGCTTTTTACGCTGATTTTCTAACAATTTTTACACCTGCCCCTTGCCTCTCAGCATTCAAGATGCAAGAAGGCTGGAACAAAATTGCTGTGTCCTGGAGACGATTATGAACGTTAAAGATTTAAAAGGTAAGACCATCGCTTTTGCAGCCTCTGGTGGTCTTGATAGCTGCACCATCACACATTGGTTGACTGAGCACGGCGTTAAAGTCGTCGCCTTCACGGCTGATCTCGCGCAGCCCGATGAAACCGATTTTAGTGCTGTTGAAAAACGCATGCGCGCTTGTGGCGCCATCGATTTTGTTGCTGTGCCTTTACATAAGGAAATGGCTGAGATCGGTATTGAAGGTATTCAGGCCCAAACCTGTTACGAAAGCCGGTACTGGACAACCACACCGCTTGGACGGCAAGTCACGACCAGCGGTATTGTTCCAGCGATGAAGAAAAAGGGCATTAGCATTTTTAGTCATGGTGCGACAGGCCGCGGTAATGATCAGGTACGCTTTCAGCTGATCACCAATATGCTCGAACCTAGTTTTGAAGTTTACGCTCCTTGGCGCGATGAAGAATTTCTCAATCGCTTTGGCGGCCGTTTGCAAATGATTGAATATTGCGAACAGCATGGTTTGCCCATCAAAGCGTCACGCGAAAAACCTTATTCAACGGATGCCAACCTCCTTGGTCTCACTCATGAAGGTGGCAAGTTAGAATCTCTTCAAACGCCCGCTCATTTCGTGACACCTGAAATGGGTGTGTGGCCAGCTGATGCTCCTGAAAAAGCAGAAGAGTTTACTGTGCGCTTTGAAAAGGGCTCGCCTGTCAGTATCAATGGCAAATCTGTTGATGCCTTTAAAGCTATGACAATCGCCAATGAAATTGGTGGTAAACATGGCATTGGCATTGGTTTGCACCTCGTTGAAAACCGCTTTGTTGGCGTGAAATCACGCGGCATTTATGAAGCGCCCGGCATGGAGCTTTTAGGCACATGCTATGCCTTTCTCTTGCAATTGATCCTCGATCGGAGAGCGCGTGAATTGTTTGATATGCTCTCGGCCCATATCACAAAACAGCTTTATCAAGGTTATTGGAATGATGTGGCAACACGTATGTCACGCAAGGCCATTAAAGAAACAGCTGATCTGATTACCGGCACCGTCAAAGTTTCTCTTTATAAAGGCATCGTCTCTTACGTCTCAACAGATGATGTGCCTCATTCTTTATTCTCGAATGATGGATCGATGGAAGCAGAAGGCGGATTTGATCACCAAGATTCAGAAGGCTTCCTTGGTGTGCTTGGTGTTCATGCACGCCTCTTGGCGCAAGTGAAGCAGATCAAAAACTAATTACGCTGCAGAAGACCATTTCTTAGCCAGAGCACTCAATTGATCTAAGGGTGCTTGCAATTGTGCGCCGCGCTTGGTGAGGCTATACGTCACCTTGGGCGGAATGGTTGCTTCTTGAACGCGCGAGACAAAGCCACCCTCTTCCAATTTACGTAAACGCTCGGTCAGCACTTTGGCTGAAATGCCTGGCATTTGTTTTTTCAATTGGCCAAAACGCAGCGAGCCATGTTCTTGGATCAGCCACAAAATATAGGATGTCCATGTGCCTGAGAGCAGATTGAGAAGCCCATGCATGGGACATCTAATATCGCTGTAGTCTTTGATATTCCTCATTGGTTACCTTTAGGTAATTAGTTACTTTAATATAACTACTTGCTTTTATATACCACTTCTCTTATTTCTGTCCATAGTTACTTAAAGTAACCAAACATCAGTTAGGAGATATCTATGAAGCTTTACTATTCACCCGGCGCTTGCTCACTCTCACCGCATATCATCTTGCGCGAAGCGGGCTTGAAATTCGATCTTGAGAAGGTTGATTTGAAGGCTAAGAAAACAGCCAGTGGCAAAGATTTTCTTGCCATCAATGATAAGGGTGCCGTGCCAGCCCTTGAGATGGATAATGGCGAAGTGCTTTCAGAAGGCGTTGCCATTGTTCAATATCTGGCGTCCCTGAAGCCTGAGACCAATTTGGTGCCTCGTACAGGATCTTCCGAGCATTTCCGTCTTTTGGAATGGCTCAATTATATTTCAACGGAACTCCACAAGGGCTTCACACCCCTCTTTTACAAAGTAAATGATGAGGCCGATGCAGCTGCGCGCCAGAAGCTTGATACAAGGCTGGCTTACGTCGCTGGAAAATTGAAAGGCAAAGAGTTTATTGCCGGGAATAGTTTCTCTGTGGCTGATGCCTATCTCTTCACGATTCTGACCTGGGCTCAAGTCATGAAGATAAATTTGCCGGCCGAGCTGAATGCTTATAAAGAGCGCATTGCTGCTCGTCCTAAGGTACAAGAAGCTCTTCAAGCCGAAGGCTTACTCAACAAAGCCGCTGCTTAATTGACGTGATACTAAAGATAAAGGGCCATCCGTAGGGATGGCCCTTTTATTTTTCTACTATTTAGCCTTTGGATGCATATCACTTTCACAAACTAATTTAATTTCGCCGCGCTCAGGACCTGCGGCGATGCGTACATAACAAAAAATATTGGTTTCACTTCGAAAAGTTTCACCAAGATTGACGCCATCTTCGATCACAACTGTTTTTTTATCTTTGGGACACGTCACAGTCACTCTGGCGCTCTCGCCAAATCTTGTCTTCAACATATTCATTTAAATACTTCCCTTAAAAATTCTCACGCATCTTCTCTAAAAAACGATGCAAGTAAAAGTCCTTTTTCACGCATAAAAAAGGGCCGCTCTTGCGAGCGGCCCTTAATTTTTTAGAGGTCAGTTAAGGCTTAGAAACCGCCCATACCGCCCATATCACCCATACCGCCACCCATGTCACCGCCACCAGATGATTTCTTTTCTGGTTTATCGGCGATCATAGCTTCGGTTGTGATCAGAAGCGCAGCAACTGATGCAGCACTTTCCAAAGCTGTGCGAACAACCTTGGTTGGATCCAAGATACCGGACTTGAGCATATCGGCATATTCGCCCTTTTGAGCGTCGAAGCCGAAATTGGTGTCCTTTTGATCCAACATACGACCAACAACAACGGAACCATCGGTACCAGCATTGTCAGCGATTTGACGTACAGGTGCTTCAAGTGCACGACGCACGATGTCAACGCCACGGCGTTGATCATCATTGGAGACGCGAACTTTTTCGATAGCGCGTGTTGCATAAAGAAGAGCTGAGCCACCGCCAGCGATGACACCTTCTTCAACAGCAGCACGTGTTGCGTGCATAGCGTCATCAACGCGATCCTTGCGTTCTTTCACTTCGACTTCCGTCGCACCGCCAACACGAATAACAGCAACACCGCCAGCGAGCTTCGCCAAACGTTCTTGCAGCTTTTCCTTATCGTAATCAGATGTTGTTTCTTCAATCTGTTGACGCAGTTGGTTGCAACGCGCTTCGATGTCTTTCTTCTTACCAGCGCCATCGATGATGGTGCTGTTGTCTTTATCGATGCGCACTTTCTTAGCTGTGCCCAACATTTCGAGTGTCACGTTTTCGAGCTTGATGCCGAGATCCTGTGAGATGACCTGACCACCGGTGAGGATAGCCATATCTTCAAGCATCGCTTTGCGGCGATCGCCGAAACCAGGAGCTTTAACAGCAGCAACTTTGAGGCCACCACGCAGCTTATTGACCACGAGTGTTGCCAAAGCTTCGCCTTCAACTTCTTCGGCGACGATGAGCAAAGGCTTGCCCGACTGCACCACAGCTTCCAGAACTGGCAGCAAAGGTTGCAACGAGGAGAGCTTGCTTTCGTGATACAAAATGAAGGGGCTTTCCAACTCAACCACCATCTTTTCGGCATTAGTGACGAAATAAGGTGAGAGATAGCCACGATCAAACTGCATGCCTTCAACGACTTCGAGTTCCGTTTCAAGGCTCTTGTTTTCTTCGACGGTTATTGGCGATTCATGGCCAACTCTTTCCATCGCTTCAGCAATCATCTTGCCGATTTCCTTGTCGCCATTGGCTGAGATGGTGCCAACTTGAGCGATTTCAGCGTTGCTTGAAACCTTCTTGGAACGTTCCTTGAGATCAGCAACAACCAGCTCAACAGCTGCTTCGATGCCGCGCTTCAGATCCATTGGGTTCATACCAGCTGCAACAGCCTTTACGCCTTCGCGGGCGATGGCTTGAGCCAAAACAGTTGCGGTTGTTGTGCCGTCACCAGCTTTATCGTTAGCTTTCGATGCAACTTCACGCACCATTTGTGCGCCCATATTCTCAAATGGATTTGAAAGCTCAACTTCTTTAGCAACGGTTACGCCGTCCTTAGTGCTACGGGGAGCGCCAAAGCTTTTAGCGATAACAACGTTACGACCTTTGGGGCCTAACGTTACTTTGACGACGTTAGCGAGTGTATCGACGCCGCGCAGCATTTGATCGCGAGCATCAACGGAAAAACGAATGTCTTTAACAGCCATGTTACTTACCTTTCAGGTTGACGAATATGTTCTATGTTCTTAGGCAGCTTTTTTCGAAGACTTGGATGTCGCTTCGATGATGCCCATAATGTCGGATTCCTTCATGATCAGCAGATCTTCGCCGCCAATCTTCACTTCTGTACCTGACCATTTGCCGAACAGAATGCGATCGCCAACTTTCACATCAAGAGCAACGATCTTGCCTGCTTCATCGCGCGCGCCTGGGCCAACGGCGATAATTTCGCCTTCACTTGGCTTTTCTTTGGCAGTGTCAGGAATAATGATGCCACCAGCAGTGCGCTCATCGCTTTCAACGCGGCGGACAACTACACGGTCATGCAAGGGACGGAACTTCATCTGTATGCTCCATTATATTGTTATTTTGTATCCGAAATCATTGGCTTCAAGCCTTTAACCCGGGCCCCGATGCAGCTCAATGCCGCCCTTTATGGGGTAGCAGTCAAATAGGCCATCCGGAGGGGATATTCAAGGGCTGTTAAGGATTTCAGGTAGGATTTTAGCGGGTTCTGGCGCCGTCTATTAACTTTTAGCCCTACCCGCCTATGCCTGGGACAAGATTTTCAATACGCATACGCATAGCTGGCTTAATGACTTCTCCTAACCCAAGCCTATCGATTTGACTAAGACGTGCCGTCAATTCTTTCTGCACAGCTGTGAGGCTATCCCTACGATGAGCTGCTTGTGCCACTTCGCCCTGCTCAATGAGTAGTTTCATAATTGTGGGAATAGCCCGCAAGCGACGATAGCGGCCTTTTTCACCGCCCATGCGATCGTAATAATCAATCATATATTTCAACGGATGATCATTGCAGCCGCTTCGAAAATAAAAATTACCATTTTGTCGGCGGTAAACCATGACGCCATAGTTATTGCCTTCAGGATCTATTTCAACTTTTTGGGAGACAATAAAACTATAACCTAAGAGCGCCATCTCTTTAATAAAGCCCGCCCAACGCTGGGGAGATTCTTCAGCTAAATCAAAAAAACTCTCGGCTTCAAAAATATCGAGATTCTTTCCGTATTGCAAAGAGAAGGTTGCCGCACGCGCTAAAAGATGGATATCAACCATCCGCCATGCTTGCTTTGGCATACAATTAAAATAAAAATCTTGCCCGCTATCCAATACATCCATGAGGCCTTCATTGATCCCCTGACGTATATCATCCATCGCCGCTTGGTCTCCGGCATGAGCATTGATGAGTTCTTTTAAGATGCGACTACTTTTTGGCTCATCGAGGGAACTAAGCGATACTGTGCGCGCACTTTGGTGATTGATGGCCATACGCACCTGATGTCGCAGATCTTTAAATGCGCTATGAAAGGTGATGTTTAAATTCTCAGCCAAACTCATTATGTTTATTCTCCAAAAAGCTCTTCAATATAAGGACTATATGACAAAGTATTTTTGACACATCAAGCTATGGATGCTTATTAACCATGTTGGAAGAAACTATTGGGCTTTAGGCAGTGCTGACTATAATTCACTTACATTGATGATGTGATTTTAAAAAGAAGACATAATGAGACCAGAATTAGCAATTGATCAGAAGATAGATAGGCTTTGTCCAGATTTGGCCGAGACACCCCATCCCCGCATTACGATGGATGTGATGCTGGCGCATCCGAAGGATTTGTATCTCGCACGCGTTTCAGAATTCTTTTTCTCATCCATTGAGCTTTGGTGGCTTCAGGCCCAGAACATCACCTTTGTTGCTGAACTTGTGCAGAGAAAGCCTGAAACTCTTCCCACAACAATTCGACAGACAGTTGAGCGAAAAATTCGCCTTGGCTTTAATACTGTTTTTCTTGATCGTCCTCAAAGCGATTTCGAGTTTCATGCTTTGCTAGCAACCTATGCCGCTGTACGTCTTGAACGCCTCAACATAGGACGTTATTTAATTTGCCGTGACGTTGCACGGACACCCGCTTACACCGCGGCTCAAAAAAGAGTGAGGGTCGAGTTCAGAGAAATCGAAAAAGCTCTGGTGAGCCGGTATGGAAAAAAATGGCTTCAAGCAAAGAGGCGTGAGCTTCTAGCCCGCTGCCCGAAGCCTGCCGCCCAGCCGTAAAGGCTCAATGGATTTTGCTGATCCTGTCGCATCATTCGTTTCAATAAAGACGCCACAAACTGTTGCTTCACCTTCAGCAGGCGTCATGCGCTCACCTGGGATCTTGCGGGTAAAGCGCCAAATCGAGAGTTCTTTTTTTACACCAATCACGCTGTCGTAATCACCACACATGCCAACGTCACTTATATAAGCCGTACCTTTGGGCAGAATTTGATCATCGGCTGTTGGCACATGGGTATGCGTTCCAACAACGGCTGAGACGCGTCCATCTAGATTGTGGGCGAAAGCTTGCTTCTCCGATGTCGCTTCGCCATGGAGATCGATCAAGATGGCGTGCACGCTTTGGCCAAGCCGATAAGGTGCGAGTAATTTTTCAGCTGAAGCAAAGGGATCATCAAGCGCTGGCTCCATAAAAAGCCGCGCCATAATATTGGCGATCAGAATTTTTCTGCCGTCGGAAAGCGTATGAATGTAAGCGCCCTTGCCGGGTGTTCCTTCTGGGTAATTAAAGGGGCGCAGTAATTTGGGATCACGATCAATAGTGCCTATCACTTCTTTTTGATCAAAAATATGATTGCCGGTCGTGAGGCAATCCACGCCCATAGAATAGAAGTCTTGGGCAATTTTATCGGTAATGCCAAAACCGCCAGCGGCATTCTCGCCGTTTACAATGATAACGTCGGGTTTCAGCTTCGTTTTAAGTTGAGGCAAATGCTTGGCCAAACCGTCACGACCGCTGCGGCCCATAATATCGCCAAAGAAAAGGATCCGCATAGGATAAGTCAGGCTTTCGGTTTGAGTTTATTTAAGAATTTAGGGAGTAGCATTTTGTCGGAAATGTTTTAAAGGTTATTCTTGCTGATCTTACCACCCACCCCCAGTTCTCATGATTGTTGAATTCGCCCCAGCAAAACTTAACCTTTACCTGCATATCACGGGCCGAAGGGTCGATGGGTATCAT
>JBASWO010000044.1:0-1571 GCA_049276515.1 Alphaproteobacteria bacterium | reverse complement strand
ATCACTACCTGACCAGGTGTCTGAGAGGGTAGGGGGCGTTAATTTGACCTTTTTGGCTCCAGGCATTTTCCGCGCCATCTCATACATATCGTCAGCTTCGGGAAGATTACCGTAGTTAATCAGCCATTCCTTCATCTCAACAAGAGAAGGGGTCCGGCGCTGATAACGATCCGCCAGAACATGCCCGAGTAGACGTTTGTCAGTGAGATTGCTGATAGCAATATCCGCACTCTTCCAATCTGACTTCTGGTGAGCAAGGAAAGCGATACGATAGAGATCGGCATCTTTAGGGGAAAGAACTTGCATATTCTTGGCAAGACCATTTCCCATAGGGGCCGTGTTCGTTACCGGGGTGGCCGGAACGTTTGGAGTGATGCGCAAAGTGTTCGCGGCGTCGACATGTGTATTAGCACCAAGGCTTAAACAGATAAGTACTGTCGACAGTATTTGTATCAGCCGCGAGGCCGCATGATTCGAAAAATGTTTCGAAAACATAATGTTGGGTTACTAGGGGGTTCATATGCTTTCAGCAAGCAAATTGAGTGTAAAAAGTGCTGTTAACAATTTTTATTCTATTTATTTCAATATGTTATCTGTTTTTGCACGTTTAATTAGCTGCAACATGTCGTTCCAGGCTTGACGTTTGGCTGTTGGCTGACGCAGCAGGTAAGCTGGGTGGTACATAGGTAGGCAGGGTATGGGGTCGGTCAAACCGCTGCCAATGGGGGGTGTATATTCAACCCAACGACCACGTGTACGCGTGATGCCTTCTTTAGTGCGTAAAATGCTTTTAGCAGCAACTCCGCCTAATAAAATCAATAGTTTAGGCTTAACTAAAGCAATATGCCGCTCGGCAAAAGGTAAGCAGGATGCAATCTCTGCATCTGTGGGTGAGCGATTGCCTGGGGGGCGCCAAAAAAGAATATTACTTATATAGACAGTGGTGCGGTTGAGACCGACAGCTTCAAGCATACGGTCGAGTAATTGACCGCTGACGCCGACAAAGGGCTTACCTTGGCGGTCTTCATCTTCGCCAGGAGCTTCGCCGATAAACATGATGGGCGCTTCCGGGTTGCCATCGGCAAAAACCAAGTTCATGGCGGTATGACGGAGGGCGCATCCATCAAACCGCGACAATTCTTCACGCAAAGCAACGAGAGATGTGGCTGAAATATTGGGGGCTAATCCAGGATTGAGAATAGCCGCTTGTGAAAGAGGTTTGGGTGACAAGGGTGTCGCCAGCTTTTCAGGCTTGGGTACGACGACTTCAGGTTTGCTCTGTTGGCCCCAGTGACTAAACCCCGCAATATCACCAATAACCTCATCGGCGCCGGCAGCGATCTGCCATTCCAGTTGGCTCAGTAATTGTTGCGGATTCGTCATAAAATTGGTTTAGCCCATTTCGGCCAAACGCAAAACAGCTATTCTCTTAAAAACAAAAACGGCGCCTTTTAAGGCGCCGCCTTTGTTGCAGGTACAACAAAATTATGCGGTCTTGTTGACCTTTTGGCCGCGTGTTTCTGTTACGCGTCCACGATCGTTGTCATTTCTTTCTTCATTCTGTTGCGGAC
>JBASWO010000043.1:0-18790 GCA_049276515.1 Alphaproteobacteria bacterium | reverse complement strand
TTGTCAAGGTGTACTCTCAATTAACCCTGCTACCAGCGGGGCTTTTCATGTTGCGGTCAAAGTAGAGAGCATGAGCGAAAGTAAATATATTGCGCGCCTGACGCAGGCCGATCTGGACGCCATTGTTCAGAAGCACGGCATGTTTCGTTCAGCACGTTTGGGCGGCATACGTGCCCAGTTGGGCCGTCATGATCTTTCTCAGCTTTCTTTCCGTAATTGTGATTTGTCTCATGCCGATTTTACCGGCGCCTCTCTCAACATGGCTGATCTGCGTGGCGCCAAACTAGATTATGCCATCTTCTTTGGTGCGGATATGCGTTACGCCAATTTGCAGGGCGCTAGTTTAGTTCGAACCGATTTACGCGGCGCCTGTTTGCGTGGCACGACTTTGGTGGGGGCTGATTTAACGGGTGTCGATTTACGCGAAGGTATTTTAACCGCGACCGATGAACATGGTGAGTTTGTTCCACCCCATAAAGATATTCCAGCGTCCGATAGTGGAGGCGCCGATTTAAGTGGTGCCAACTTAACAGATGCACGTTTATCAGGCGCTGTTGCTGTCGATACTAATTTTTCGGATGCCACGATGCGCGGCTGCAAAATCGTTCGCGCCAATCTGTCGGGCGCCAACTTTACCGGCGCTAACCTCGAAGCTGCCGATTTAAGTATGTGCGATTTGCGCAAAGCCAATATGACGGGCGCCGTTCTTGTTAATGCCGCTCTTAGCTTGGCTGATTTAACTGGCACTAACTTGTCTGGTGCTTTGACGAATAAGCCGATTGGTCCTTCGGCTAAAGATTTTCGTGCACCTTTAGAAGATTTATTGCGTGAACATACGCTTTGGGTTGGCAGTAATGCGGCACAAGGTCAGCAATTAGATATCAGTGGCTTTGATTTACGCCAAGGCGTTAATTTCTCGCGCGCGTGTTTGACGATGTTAAAGGCGCGTAAGGCGATGCTGTATGGCGTCAATTTCTCCGATGCACAATTGCAAGCGGCTGATATGAAGGATTCGGATATGCGCCATGCCAATTTCCAGGCGGCAGACATGCGGGGCGGTGACTTCCGCGGCGCCAAATTCAGTAATGCCAATTTGCAAGGGGCACAATTGCATCCGCTCACCCTCGTGCATGGCCGTACCGTAAATACCGATATGTCAGGGGCATCTCTTCGTTATGCAAACCTCTCAGGTGCTACATTACGGCAATTGAATTTACGTGGCGCCGATTTATGCTATGCTAATTTGTTAAATGCTGATTTAACGGGTGCTGATCTAGAAGGCGCTAATTTAGAGGGTGCGAGGCTTAATCCTAGCCAGCAAGCCGTTTTTAAAACATCAGTAGGTTAAGTGGTACCTGTTCGTTAGTTTTGTGGACAAACAATCACGAGAGATAAAGAGAAATGGCTAAAAAAGACAAGAAAGACAGCGACGAGAAGAAAGAGCCGGAAAAAAAGGTTATAAAACCAACACAAGAAGAACTCGACGCTATCATCAAAAAACACGAAAGTTACACAGCGGGCCGCATGGGCGGTGTTCGCGCTAATTTGGCTTATTACGATTTATCCAAATTATCTTTTGCTAAAAAGAATATGTCAGACGCTGATTTCACTGGCGCCTATTTATCCGAAACCGATTTTAGTGGCGCTAAGTTAGATCGTGCCATCCTGTTCTGCGCTGATATGCGCAATGCAAATTTGCGTGGTGCTAGCCTTGTACGCGCCGATGTTCGCGGTGCTTCTTTACGCGGTGCTAATTTGATTGGTGCCAATATGGCCGGCATTGATTTGCGTGAGGGATCTCTTGCAAATGCCGATTCAGAAGGTGGTCTGAAGCAGGCACATGAAAATCTAACGATTACAGATAAGGGTGGCGCCAATCTCAGTGGTGCTAATCTCAGCGAAGCTAAAATGTCGGGTGCTGTTGCAACAGAAAGTAATTTCAGCGATGCGACAATGAAAAGCACCAAGATTACTAAATCAAATCTCAAAGGTGCCAATTTCAGTGGCGCTAACTTAGAAAATGCGGATCTCAGCAATTGCGAAATGGAAGACGCCAATTTGCGTGGTGCTGTTTTAGTTGGAACATCAATTAACTTAAGCGAAATTGCCAAAGAAAACTTGGTGGGCTCACTCACCAGTGCGCCTATGGGGCCAACCATTAAAGATTTGCCGATGCCTCTCGATCAACTCCTCAAACTTCATCAGTTATGGGTTGATAGCAACGGACAAAAAGGCAAACAGCTCGATATCAGTGGGTTTGATTTGCGCCAGGGCGTCAATTTCTCTCGCATGGCACTTACGATGATGCGCGGCGTTGGGGCTGTTTTATATGGCCTTAATTTCTCAGAAGCCCATTTGCAAACAGCCGATCTGCATGAAGCTGATGTGCGTCATGCCAATTTCCAGCTTGCAGATATGCGCGGCAGTAACTTTGCTAAGGCCAAGTTCCATAACGCCAATCTGCAAAAAGCTCAGCTGCAGCCTTTGCAACTTCTTCAGGGCCGCAAACTCACAACCAATATGTCAGATTGTATCTTCCGTTATGCGGATTTTGCTGGCGCCAATTTGCGGCAGGTTAACTTTAAGAATTCAGACCTGACCTACGCTAATTTTACCGGTGCAGATATCACCGATACCAATTTTGAGGGCGCTAATCTTGAGGGTGCCCGCATTGATGAAGTGCATACAGAATTGGTAAAACGCACCCTCAATAGCGAGAAAAAAGACTAGCCGGAACGTCTCTTTCCGCTATGCTTTCGGCATGATTATTCGCCGTCTGCCCGAATCGCTTGTAAATCGCATTGCTGCTGGTGAAGTGGTCGAGCGCCCCGCTGCTGCCGTCAAAGAATTGGTAGAGAATGCGCTCGATGCTGGGGCTACGCGTATTGATGTTGTGCTGCGCGATGGTGGTCAATCCTTGATATCTGTCACAGATAATGGCCGTGGCATGTCTCAAGAAGAATTGCAGCTTGCGATTGAACGACACGCCACTTCGAAACTGCCAGATGATGATCTCTGGAATATTCAGAGTTTTGGTTTTCGAGGTGAGGCTCTACCGTCGATTGGCTCAGTTTCGCGTATGACAATTGCAAGCCGGGCGCGTGGTCAGAAAGAATCTTGGCAAATTTCTATTGATGGTGGTGATGTTGCTGCACCCAAACCCTCTTCTTTAATGCAAGGAACGCAGGTTGAGGTTCGTGATCTCTTTTTTGCGACACCCGCGCGCTTAAAATTCTTAAAGACTGTCCGCACAGAAAATGATTATGCCCGCGAGTCCGTCGAACGCTTAGCAATGGCACATCCGCATGTTGAGTTTAGTTGGCAAGAAGATGATAAGCGGCCCGTGCGTTTTAGTGCACAAAATCAAGATTTGCTCTCTGAAGATGAAGTTTTGGTGCAGCGTTTAGCTGATATTTTGGGCTCCGATTTTACTGATAATGCCGTTAAGGTTGAAGCCGCACGGGATGGCATTAGCATTCATGGCTATACAGGCTTGCCGACACATCATAAGCCAACGACGCGGTCTCAATATATCTTTGTCAACGGACGTCCGGTTAAGGATAAAATCCTTCTCTCAGCTGTGCGCGGGGCTTACGGCGATGTTTTACCCTATGGCCGCTATCCTATGCTGGCTCTCTTTTTAACTGTGCCGCCTCGGGAAGTGGATGTGAATGTCCACCCGACCAAGGCCGAAGTGCGGTTTAGGGATAATGGGTTGGTGCGCGGGGTGATTGTAACTTCGATCCGTAAGGCTTTGGAGCAGGCGGGGCAATATACGACGAGTACTTTGGCGCCTCAGGCTTTAACGATGCTTCGTGCTGAACCTATGTCTCAAACTTCATACAGCGATCATTATAGTGGGCAGTCGGCCCTAGATTGGAATGGTCTCTCAAGCGGTGGCGTGGCACGCGCTGTACCCTCACATATGATGGCAGAAGCTCCTTTATCAGCGCGTCCTGCGGGAGCTGTTGCTGAGATGCCAGGTCCTATGGGGCGTTTAGGGGCAGCCCTTGCACAAGTACACGGCACTTTCATCGTCGCCCAGACTGCCGATAGTGTGATCATAGTCGATCAGCATGCAGCCCATGAACGCATTGTTTATGAAAAGATGAAGCAAGCGCTGGCAACAAACGGCATTAAGCGTCAAATACTGCTCATTCCCGAAGTTGTTGAGTTTGATCAAGCCTCAGCTGCGCGTCTTGTTGCACGTGCTGATCAATTGGCTGAACTTGGTCTTGTGATTGAGGCCTTTGGAGAAGGATCAGTTTTAGTCCGTGAAATACCAGCTCTCTTGGGCAAAACAGATGTCAAAACACTCCTCAAAGATCTCTCTGAAGAATTTGCGGAATATGATGAAGCGCATAGCCTCAAGGATAAGTTAGAAGCTGTATGCTCAACCATGGCTTGTCATGGTTCTGTGCGGGCAGGTCGTGTTCTCAATGCCGATGAGATGAATGCTCTTTTGCGTCAAATGGAACACACAACCAACAGCGGTCAGTGCAACCATGGCCGTCCCACTTATGTGGAATTGAAGAAAACTGATTTAGAAAAGCTTTTTGATCGTCGTTAGCGCGTTATAAAATGTAAGGCGGTATCGCCATAATAACGTGCAAACTGCTCCGTAAATCCTTCAGGTATTTCCAAAGCTTCTTTTTTGGCTGTTTCAGCCAAAATCAAAACATGACTTTCCATCCAGCCTGCGGCATCAAGTGCCAGCATGGCAGGTGGAATAAGTTCTTTGCGATAGGGTGGTGCCAGAAAGACCAGTTTACAGGCCTTAGGTGCCTTTGGGGGCGCCAAAGTATCGGCTGACATAATCTGACATTGTTTCTGCACACCAAGGTTTGAGGCATTCTTCGTTGCGATCTGCAAAGCCTGACGATCTTTATCAAAGAGAGTGGCGTGAGCAGCGCCACGCGATATGGCTTCGTAAGCCAAAGCGCCTGTGCCGCAAAAAGCATCGAGAATATGGGTGCCATCTAATACATTGCCAATCTGTGGTCCCCAGCTGTGATGCTCAAGAATGTTGAACAAAGCCTGACGGATGCGGTCCATCATCGGCCGTGTGGTCAGGCTTAAAGGGGGCTCGATTTTACGTCCCGATAATGTACCGCCCACGATACGCATTATTTTTGTAAATCCTTGAAGAAGGTGCCCAAAGTATCCCGCAAAATACGTTTTGGCACTTCTTCAACACCACCTCTTGGTAATTTACCGAGTTGAAAGGGTCCAAACGATGTACGGATGAGACGGTTCACTTGTAATCCGAGATGCTCCATGATTTTACGTACCTCGCGATTTTTACCTTCGCGGATGGTGACGCTGAGCCAAACATTGCTGCCTTCTTTTTTGTCTTTTTCAATTTCAGCCTTGATAGAGTCATACTTAATGCCGGAGATCGTCACCCCCTTTGATAAAGCCTGAAGCTTTTTTTCATCAGGGTGACCATGAACGCGTACTCGGTAATGCCGTAACCAGGCATTGGCGGGTAATTCAAGGTGCCGGGCAATACCGCCATCATTGGTCAATAATAAAAGGCCTTCGGTGTTGAAATCGAGGCGTCCGACTGAGACTGTGCGTGGCATCTCGGGTGGTAATTTCTCAAAGACGGTTGGCCTTCCTTGCGGATCTTTATTGGTTGTAATAACGCCGGCTGGTTTGTGATAACGCCAGACGCGTGGTTCTTCCGGGGCATCGACTGCTTTGCCATCAACATTAATTTTATCGGCTGCTGTGACGTTAAGGGCAGGGGATAGGATGATTTCGCCATTGACCTTAACGCGACCAGCTTCGATCAGGCGCTCAGCCTCACGACGCGAACATAGGCCCGCGCGCGCCATTCTTTTAGCTATTCGTTCACCCTGTTTTTCACTCATGGGGGAAGTGTTTAACGGATTATGCAGCGCGTAGCGAGGGCAGATTGCGGTTAACTGCCAGAGCTGGAATTTTGGCCGTTAAATGCTCATGAAGTGTGCGTACAGCCTGCCATTCTTGAGGGTGAGCAAAGGACTGAACCGGCATAGTGGCGGCTATAGAAAGCGGCATGATCTGGACATCATGGGTTTCCTTATTGGAATTCAGGTAGCAGGCCTGCTGGTAATCCGGTTCAGTCTGGAGGCGCACAACATGTGCTTTGAGGGCTCTGGCCTCATTTTCATCAAGCCAAACATAATAACTGACATAAGAGCAGGGTACTTCACTGCGTCCCGAGGCAACGGTGCGGAAATCATTACCCGCGCCGTTCGGTACAAGTTGAAGGCGCATAGGATCTATTTTAAGGATCGGGTTCTTTTGATCATCCAGGATTTCTTCGGACAATTCACGAGATGCTGCTTGTGCTGGTTGCTCTCCTTCTTGGGAGGCTTCATAAAAGTCCGATGCATCTGTGAAATCTACATTCTGAAAACCACCTCCTGTTCCGCAACGTAAAAGGGTATTGGGTCGTCTTTGTAAGGCCACCATCACTTCGCCTGTCTCCTCATCACGAAAGAGAGCCGTAAGAGATGCTGTGGGCATTGCGGGCGTGACGGGGGTAATCAACCAGTCTTTATTCATGCGATTTGAATAAACAGGAACGGGTCCCAAAAGCTCACGGGCAACAAGTTTGACTTGTTGCATAGGCGTTAAATCGGGAAAGCTCTTCTGTAAGGCTGCAGCAATAGCAGCCATATATTCTCTAGATCCAAAATCGGGATCTTTTTCGGCGTCTGGCGCTTCGTCAGATCTTCTTTTACGCTTTCTATTGATATAGGAGAGAATTTGCTTACCCAATTTTGTTACGGGTTGCACATTCTGTTCGGGAATTCCGTAATAAGTTGTGGCAGCGAAGGCAGTAGATTTTAAAATGAATTCGATAAGTTGAGGCAGGCCAGTTTCTTTGTTCAGAGCTTCAATGTTCGTTGGTTCTGACTTTCTTTTTCCCCGAACATCAATGTCATCATCAACGATGGTCCTCAGTACGATTTTTCCGTTTCTTGATTTTTCACAGCTATCGACAACTTTAAAGGCAGCCAACTCTATTGGCAGGCCGTCTTTAGCTAGATGAAAGCGTATTTCTCCCCAATGATAATCATAATCATCAACACCACCGCCCCAAGCACCACCGTAGGATTGGCTCACGACACTTTTTGTGGGCAAGGGCGTAAAACTCATCGAAAATTCAAGGCCTGCTAAATGCGTAAAAGTGAGGCTATTGAGGGCATTCACAATGGATTTTGAGATATCTAAAAGCTGTTGCTCAAAATCAGGGCGACTGCGTAAAGGGCTAAAGGTGGTTTGTGGTGGAGGGCTGATTTTTTGTGGTGTTTTCATATCTTCATTGCATCACGACTCAAGTGCGTGTCTCAACGCATAAGTCGGCAAAAGGCTTTGCAACGAAAAACTATGATTGGTTTCTTGTGAGAAATATCACTGGGTTATTTGAATTTTGTGACAAAAGTCACAACGCAGATGCAAAAAACTATTTCTGAAGAGCAAGTGTCGCAAAGGCCCGCTTGATAACAGTTTCAGCGTACATCCGGACAGGGCCGCTACCTTCATCATGGGGGTTATAGCCTTCGTCCGTGTCGGGATTATGCAAGGCTTGGAGAACAGCTTCTCTCGTTTGGCCAGATGACTGAGCAACAAAACGAATAAGTTCTTCCTTCGCCACGCTATTTTGAGTGCGCATGTCATAAAATAGGCCCGGCCATTCTTCTGAATATGCGGTTGCGATGGCAACCATAGTGCATCTCTCAGCCAAAAAGCCTTTAGGCGCCTCTTTGCATTCATCTGTAAAGGGAAGGGGGCACTTCAGTAATTCAGCCGCAGCTTCGCGAATAGCTAAAAGGCCTTGACTGCTTAATGTGCGATGGTCAGGAGAGCTCACAATAATTCTCTCTGTAATCTAATAAAAAATGACTACCCAACTTGTGACATGCGAAAATCATACATGTCATCCTCTTCGTCGCTTAAAGGAGTGGCGCCGGAAGCTGAGGCTTTGCTGCTTCCTTTAGAGCCCTTTTTTTGAAGGCCTGTAATTTGTTCAGCCATGAGAGAGATCAACGCGCTCGCCATACCAAACAATTGCGTAGCTTCATTGGCCGAGACGCTGTTTTCGGCTGTCATCAAAGGATTGCGATAGTGATCTTTAATCTGGGCTAGCATTTGCACAACACGTTTATCGGGACGTGCTTTAGCTTCTTCGTCATCAGCCATAGTGGATAGTTTTTTCAGATAGATGCTGAAAGTGCGTTCAGCTTTGGTGCTAACGGGGCCAGCAAAAGCTTCGTAATAGATCTTTAAAGTGACTTCGATGGCGCGCAGCAAATGAATGGCGGATGCTGTGCCAAGACCAAAAGCCAATGCGCGACCCGCTGAATTAAACTCATCCTGTGCAGCTGATGGAATAACGCTGCGCAGATTTTCAGCAAAGACGTTTTGGGCGTTCTCAGCCAAATCAAATGTTGAATAAATACCGCATTTGCCAGCGAGATAGGTGGGCGCCCGGTTCAGTTCAGCAGCCAAAGCATGTTCAAACTTTTCGACCATGGTCTGGATCATTGCCATTTCATGGGGATCAACGCGGTCTTCACCGGTTGGTGTTTTCAGCTGCTTGCTTGAAGGGTCAATAAAGTAACGGTTGAAAAGCGCACTAATTTTGTTGAGCAAACGATTGGCATCAGACTTTGAGCTCTCAAGAGCAAAATTGTCACCTTTGATAAAGCCATCGAGTAGGGCTTGTGCCTCTGTGAGGGGGGCGAACATATCAGCAATACGGTTCTGCGTGGTTGAGCAGAACAGGCTGTGCAGCTTGGCGCCCAGTTCGTAGAAACGGTATGAATTCAACTGCTGCATATGACCGTAATCACTTTCGTATGTGTGTACTGACCTAATTCTGTTTCGTCCCAAAGCTTTTCTGTATAATTTATTTTCGGCGCAGCGCTTAAAAATAACGGATTATGGTCATATCGGGTAATTTCTTACCAAACAACACGCCAATTACTTTCAAAGGGACTTATTTTTAGGCCCTTCGGGGGTACGCTAAAGGTGTGAGATTCGTCAACGGCATATTATGGTTAACGGCTTAGTTATCCTCATGTAATTTTAGTGCGCGCAATATTATTTTGCGCCTCAGAACATTGCTAAAAACAGTCTCACCAACTCTCAATAAATCGCTCTGCAATATCAAAAGGCTAGTGGTTTTGCATCTGGACAGGTAGTTTTCGGCAGCCAAATCTTAATAAGGAGATTCGCATGACATCCCCCCAAGCCATTCTCACCGGCGCTCTTATCATCGCTGCCAGTGTCATCTTTGTTAATACAATCCGTCCTGCCGAAGCTCAGAAAATTGGCCCTTATCAGCTTATGCATCATAGCAACGTCTCAGCCAATGCAGGTGTCTTTCGTCTCGATATCAATAGCGGTGAAGTCAGTTACTGTTTTGTGACAGGTGACAGTTCTCTCGTTTGCAGTCGCGGTGTTCGGTAAAAACATATGACCGAAACTTTGCAGCCAAAAGTATCAAAGCAATCCATTCCTCTCACACTGATCACTGAAAAAGAATTTCCTCAGTGGCTCAAGCGACAGCCGGCGCGCGTCAAAAAATGGCTTGAAGCAAATCATTTTAAGGCAGCAGCAGGAAGTTCTTGTGTCCTGCCAGATGCGTCAGGAAAGCCGGCACGCGTCGCAGTTGGTATTTCTTCACCGCCTAGTCTCTGGGATTTAGGATCGCTGCCTGGCAAATTACCAGCTGGTACATACACAATCGACTGGAATGGGCCTTTGGCTTTCCATGAATGGTTGGCTCTTGGTTGGGCGTTAGGTGCTTATCAATTCACACGTTACAAAAAAGGCAAAAAACTATCCGCCCATTTGGCTGTCACCAAAGGATCGGATTTTGCCAAAATCCAGCGCTATGCAGACTCTATCATTTTAGCGCGTGATTTGATCAACACACCAAGCGAAGATATGGGGCCTGAAGAATTGGCCACAGCCATTGCCGCGATTGGAAAAAAATACGGCGCCAAAGTTTCGGTTATTACTGGCAACGATCTTCTCAAGAAAAATTATCCAGCTATCCATACGGTAGGTAGAGCCAGCGTCCGCGCGCCGCGCCTCATTGATCTCACTTGGGGTAATCCTAAACATCCGCACATTGCACTTGTTGGAAAAGGCGTCTGTTTTGATACTGGCGGTCTCGATATCAAGAACTCAGCTAGCATGTATCTCATGAAAAAAGACATGGCCGGTGCCGCCTGCGCCCTTGCCACCGCACGTATGGTGATGGATGCAAAACTGCCGGTTTATCTGCGTCTTTTGGTGCCTGCCGTTGAAAATTCAGTCGCCGGCAATGCCTTTAGACCCAGTGATGTCATCACCATGCGTAATGGTCTCACCGTTGAGGTTGGTAATACGGATGCTGAAGGTCGTTTGATCCTTGCGGATGCTCTCGCAGAAGCAGCAACCAAAAAACCAAAGATGATTTTTGACTTCTCAACATTAACGGGTGCTGCACGCGTTGCTGTTGGAACGGATCTTGCCGCTCTCTTTTGCAATGATGAAAAAATGGCAGATAGGCTTTTGCAAGCTGGCCACGATATGGAAGATCCATTGTGGCGTCTTCCGCTTTATGCGCCCTACAAAAAAATGTTGGATAGCTCCGTTGCTGATTTGAACAGTGCACCGAACTCAGCCTATGCAGGTGCCATTACAGCCGCTCTCTTTCTTGAGCAGTTCGTTCCCGCAAAGCAGCCCTGGGCACACTTAGATTTTATGGCTTGGAATGGAACAACACGCGCCGGACGTCCTGAGGGTGGTGAGGCTATGGCGGTCCGCGCTGTCTACAGATTAATTGAGCAACAGGTGCGAAACGCGTGAGTTGTAAGGGTGATTTGCCGGCACCTCATTTTTGAAATGAATCTAATTTCAAGCACTTAGGAGTCAGGCAGACAAAAATGACTCTCATCATCGAATTTTGATTCCGAATGTGTCGAACCACTTGCGAATCAAACCAGGCTGACACAGTATCGTTTCACAAGTTTTCCTTCTCTCTGATCGATAGGTTCCCCTGTGCCGGCTCAACTGCAATCCCTCGAATTATGGCGTCATGCCCTCGTTGCCAGTGTACGTGGTGACGCTCCCGATCTTTCAGCCCGCCAGATGGCTCTCATGCTTTCTGTCTATCTCGGAGAAGGTCCGCACACGGTGCGTGGTCTTGCTCAGGCTCTTCGTATTTCGAAGCCAGCAGTCAGCCGTGCGCTCGATCGTTTGGGCGAACTTGGTTATGTCCGTCGTCAACGTGACGATATGGATCGTCGTAATGTTCTCGTCCAGCGCACCATCAGTGGTGGCCAATTCCTGACCGATTTCTCGGCCCTGGTTGATGTCGCTAAAGATCATGTCGCCACCCTGCCAGCACGTACGGTCGAGTTCCCCGTCGAACAAGCAAATTCGGGTACTTCCTTTGAAGCGCCTCGTACCGAATGGGCTATCGAAGCGGCTGAATAACGACTAAATTGCTCTCTATGAGCAATGCAGGTCTTGATCCCCGTATAAACGCCTTTCGGCCTGATTTGGCCGACCTTACGCTGCGTGCAAGCGTTGCCGCCGCTGATTATGCTGAGCCTGTCTTACGGCAATGTGTACGTGGTCTTCTACCTCTCTTGGCTGAGCCTCATGTTGATGCCAAACAGGTCAGCCAAATACGCTACGGCGAATTTCTAGATGTCTTTGAGACACGCAAGGATGGTTTTGCTTGGGTGCAGAACCGCCGCGATCGCTATGTGGGCTACATACCCGCTAATGATGCTTTCAGTGATGAGATTGGTGATCTCTCTCAACGCGTCAGTGCTTTGAGTACTTTTGTCTATCCTGAGCCGAGTATTAAAGCGCCACCTATGGATGAACTGACGCTTGGATCCTTCGTGCGTTTTGTGGGGCAAGAGGGTGATTTTAAACAATTACCCAATGGCGGCTTTGTTTTTGCCAAACATATTGTGGCAGCAGATGCGATTGAAACCCCAGATTATGTTTTTACAGCCGGGCGCATGATCAATGCTCCTTATCTCTGGGGTGGGCGTACACCTAAAGGTCTCGATTGTTCTGGTTTGGTGCAATTGGCGCTAGATCTAGCGGGCATTGAAGCACCGCGTGATAGTGATCAGCAACGCGAGGCGTTCGGTCAGGCTTTGCCTGATCATTGGCGTGATATGGCATGGAAACGTGGTGATATTGTTTTCTTCCCAGGTCATGTGGGCTTCATGACCAATACAAGCGACTTAATCCATGCCAGTGCTTATGATATGAAGGTCGTGGTTGAACCGCTTTATGACGTTGTCATGCGCGGCAATGAAGTGATTGCTATGGGCCGCCCCGCTTAATCAGGAGAAAATCATGAAAAAGCTTTCTGTTCTCGCAGCCGTTCTCTGTTTTGCATCACCCTCAGCCTATGCCGATATCACGATTGGCCTCGCAGGGCCGCTCACGGGCCAATATGCCAATTTTGGTGAGCAATTTCGGCGCGGCGCTGAGCAGGCGGTTTCTGATATCAATGCCAAAGGTGGCATTCATGGAGAGAAGATTGCTCTTCGTATCGTTGATGACGCCTGCGATCCCAAACAAGCTGTGACAGCTGCTAATCAACTCGCGAGTGCCGGCGTCAAATATGTCGTGGGCCATTTTTGCTCAGGCTCAAGTATTCCAGCGTCCAAAGTATATGCTGAAGAATCGATCGTGATGATTTCGCCGGCCTCGACCAACCCCTCTCTTACAGATGCTGGACTTAAAAATGTATTTCGCATTTGTGGTCGCGATGACCAACAAGGTGTTGTACAGGCCAACTATATTATGAAGCACTTCCCAGGCAAAAGGATCGCTGTCATTCATGACAATACAACAGCCGGTAAAGGTCAGGCTGATGTCTTCAAGAAAACACTTAATGATGCCGGCATCAAAGAGGTTCTGTATGACGCCTATGTGCCGGGTCAGAAAGATTATGGAGCACTGATCTCAAAACTCAAATCAAGCCAAGTCGAAGTGCTTGATATAGGTGGCTATCACACGGAAGCGGGCCTCATTACGCGCCAGATCAAAGAGCAGGGTGCCAAAATCCAGATCATTGGTGGTGATGCTCTTGTAACAAATGAGCTCTGGTCGATCACAGGACCTGCGGGCGAAGGGCTTCTAATGAGCTTTCAGCCTGATGCGCGCAATATCCCCGCAGCTAAGGCTTCTACAGAGGCCATGCGTAAAGGGGGGTATGAGCCTGAAGGCTATACGCTTTATACCTATGCAGCCCTCCAGGTGATCGCTGAGGCTATTAAACGCGCCGGTAAGGATCCTGTGAAAGTTGCAGAAAGTTTGAAGAGTGAGCCCGCGCAAACCATCATTGGCACAATTGGCTTCAATGAGAAGGGTGACGTGAAGGGATCCAATTACGTCATCTACCAATGGCATGATGGAAAATACGCAGAAGTTGCGAAAAAGTAATCAGCCCCAAAAGCAACGGGCTGGAACAAGTCCAGCCCGTGCTTAAATTTTATGAACAGCTTTATTAGGCAACGTCGGCGATTTGTTCCTGCGTTGTTGCCAGGTTCTCCGTCACATCCTTCATATTCGGTTGTGGCTGAGGCTGGGGTTGCGCATTGGGACCAGGAGCTGCTGTACCATCAACGCGTGCACGCGCGATATGTGGCATCAAATCTTGGAGCTCAATAAAGTTGTCAGCTTGACGGCGTAGTTCATCAGCCACCATAGGAGGTGATGAACGCATCGTGCTTACAACAGAAACACGTACACCTTTGCGTTGAACGGCTTCGACGAGGCGGCGGAAGTCGCCATCGCCAGAGAAGATCACGATATGATCGATATGTTCTGAGATTTCCATGACATCGATAGCAAGTTCGATATCCATATTGCCTTTGATCTTGCGGCGACCGAAGGCGTCGGTGAATTCCTTGGTCGGCTTTGTGACCATGGTGTAGCCGTTATAATCAAGCCAATCGACGAGGGGACGGATCGGTGAATATTCTTCATTTTCGATCAGGGCGGTGTAGTAGAAGGCGCGAACCAACCGGCCACGGCCCGCGAAGACCTCAAGAAGACGCTTATAATCGATGTCAAAACCCAAGCCTCTCGCAGCTGCGTAAAGATTGGCCCCATCAATAAACATTGCTGTGCGTTCTTCTTTATAAAAAATCATTTTATCCTCTTGTACCTTTTGAGAAATCTATATTCGCGGGGTGCTGTTGTTAACCTGTGCCGCTTTTAAAACTGCTGCCAAAAAAAGGCAATTGAAAGTTATTAACAGCTCGAATCTTGAAGACACAATTTACGTCAAAAAGTGAGAAATTACAAGAAACTGTTCGGCTTTCATCATCTAATGACGTACCCCGCAATGCAATTTCGAGGCTTTACAGACGCTTATAAAAAACTGTATTGTGGCAACGGTTTCAAAGAATTTTCCGCAGCGGGTAACTACCTTACTTTCTTGGGTAGCTCGTATGCACGAAAGCAATGAGAGGATAGAAGATGGCCCGCGTTACCGTTGAAGATTGTATTGTTCAGGTTCCTAATCGTTTTGAACTCGTGATGTTATCAGCGCACCGCGCTCGCGCCCTTGCATCAGGCGCTGAACTTAAGTTGGAACGTGATCGCGATAAAAACCCTGTCGTTGCTTTGCGCGAAATTGCAGAAGAAAAACTTGATCTCGGTGGTTTGGAAGAATCGCTAATCAAAGGTCTGCAAAAACGTATTGAGCCTGATCAACCTGAAGAAGAAGTTGTTGAGTTGATGGCTGGCGAACAGCAAAGCTGGATCGGCTCAGCCGATGAAGGCGATGACGAGGCTGATGAAGCTGAAGAAGATTTGGGCGATGAAGAAGCCATGGTTGATGGTGAAGCTGCTCAAGACGGCGCGGCTCATCCTTCATTTGAAGATACTGAGGTCAAGGACTAAGGCGTTTGAGGGGAGACATAATCCATGCCTCCACCGGATGAAACGCCTCATACCTTAATTACTGATAAGAAACCGCCGCACAAACATCTCATGCGTCAATATGAGTTGGTTGAGCGTGTGCGCTCATATGATCCTAACGTCAATGAAGACTTGCTCAACCGCGCCTATGTCTTTTCGATGCAGGCGCATGGAACGCAGCAACGTGCTTCAGGTGACCCTTATTTCTCGCATCCGTTGGAAGTCGCCGGCATCCTCACCGACATGAAGATGGATAGCACCACCATTGCAACAGCTTTGTTGCATGACACGGTGGAAGATACGCTGGCTTCCTTGGAAGATATTGAAAAGCAGTTTGGCCCCAGTGTGGCGCGCCTGGTTGATGGCGTCACAAAACTATCGCGTATTGAGTTGCAAAGCGATCAGGCCAAGCAAGCTGAGAATTTTCGCAAGCTTATTCTAGCCATGTCTGAAGATATTCGTGTGCTGCTGGTCAAGTTGGCGGACCGTTTGCATAATATGCGCACGCTCTATCATTTAAAGGATCCCGAAAAACGCCGCCGTATTGCGCGTGAGACTTTAGAAATTTACGCACCACTTGCTGAGCGCATTGGTATTGAGAAAATGCAAGATGAGCTGGAAGATTTATCTTTTGGCGAATTAAACCCGGATGCCCGCACCAGTATTATTGCTCGCCTCAATTATCTGCGCAGTGAGGGCGGCGATATTGTTCAAAAGGTTCTGACCGAATTACGTGATGTTCTGGCGCAAGGTGGCATTCAGGCTGATGTCGAAGGGCGCGAAAAATCTCCTTATTCCATCTGGCGTAAAATGCAGCGCAAGAATGTCGCTTTTGAGCAATTGTCAGACATTATGGCGTTCCGCATTTTGGTTGAGAATATTGAACAGTGCTATCAAGTCTTAGGCATCATCCACAGCCGCTATCATGTGGTTCCTGGCCGTTTCAAAGATTACATCTCAACCCCTAAACTTAATCAGTATCAAAGTTTACATACCGGTATCATTGGTCCTGAAAAACAACGTATTGAAATTCAAATCCGCACCAATGTGATGCATGAAGTTGCTGAACTTGGTGTTGCCGCACACTGGGCTTATAAGACTGGTGAGCAACGCACCGATGGTTTGCAATATCGTTGGTTGCGTGAATTGCTCGATATTGTTGAGCATGCCCAAAAGCCAGAAGAGTTCTTAGAAAATACAAAATTAGAACTGTTTCAAGACCAAGTCTTTTGCTTCTCGCCTAAGGGCGATCTTGTGGCCTTGCCACGCGGTGGCACACCTGTTGATTTTGCTTATGCCGTCCATAGTGGCGTTGGCGATACCTGCGTTGGCGCCAAAGTGAATGGCCGCATGGTGCCTCTCAGGACCGTTTTACGGAATGGCGATCAAGTCGAGATTGTTACGCAAAAAGGTGGCACCCCATCTCCAGCTTGGGAACGTTTTGTCGTTACGGGCAAAGCTAAATCCTGTATTCGCCGTTTCATTCGGGCCCAGCAGCGCACAGAATTTGTTTTATTGGGTAGATCCATGCTCGATAAACTCTGTAAACAAGAAGGCGTTGATTTCTCAGAAAAAGCTTTTGATGCCATTGCCAAGAATTTTCAGAGCGCCACGCTTGAAGATCTCTTCGCCAATGTTGGCGCATCGCTGCAGCCGGTACGCGAAGTCTTTAATGCGGCTTATCCTGATCATCAGTCCAAGCAGCAGCAACCTCTTAAGGGCAAGCCGACATCTGAGAAAACACTTCTTATTAAGCCACGTACAGCATCCAATGTCAGTACGGCGCCGCAAACACTACGTGGCCTTATTCCAGGTATGGCTGTGCATTATGCGCGTTGCTGTCACCCGCTTCCAGGCGACTCTATCGTAGGTATTGTCACGACAGGCAAAGGCGTCACGGTCCATACAACAGATTGCGAAACGCTTGAAAGCTTTGCGCGTACGCCTGAGCGCTGGATTGATGTGGGATGGAGTGATGCCCATAGCGAAGGCATAGGGTTGGTTGGTCGTTTGACTGTCATCTTGACCAATACGCCCAATAGCTTTGGTGCTTTAACGACAGTGATTGGTAAAAATGGCGGCAACATCACCAATTTGAAGATCATCAACCGCACACCAGACTTTTTTGATGTGCTCGTCGATGTTGAGGTCAAAGATGTTGGTCATCTCACCAATATTGTTGCCGCTTTGCGCGCGAATGGCTCAATCAACTCTGTTGAGCGCACCAAAGGTCGCTAATTACATAATAACAAATTGACGGAAGATAATGTCCATAACGGGGACAGGATAACTTGCGTTATTCACTTCTTTAAGAAGTTGCTTACGCAAGGAAACGGCGGCATTAGGACGGCGGATATCGTCCATATCCATGCGACGTACATAGGTTGATAAACGATCTGTAATGCGCGGCTGATAATCTTCGAGGCGCGCGATATTCTTTTGCTCTACTTCAAGCGTCATATCAATGCGCAGGCGGCCTGGGCGGCCATCTTGCGATAAAATAGAGAAGTTCATACGAGGCAATGTCAGAAAAGCGACGTCGGTTGTGAAATTGTTATTCTTCGCCGCCTGGCTCTTCTGATGAGCGCGGATCGTATAATCGCCAACACCGTACCCCATGGTCGCCAATCCCAGCAGAGCTGCGAAATAGGCTGTCATAAAGATATGGTCTTTGCGTAGCTTCATGTTTCCAACTTTCACGAATTCCATGAACCACCAACCACAACGACACTGCAAAATGATGCATTTAGGATAGGCCAATAGCGTTAAATTTCCCTTTTAAAACGCTCATTTTTGCAGCTTTATTGCATCTAAGATTGATTACAAAATAGTTCGAATTTCGAAGCTTTCGATTTACAGGGCCTGATTTTGCTGAGTAATATGGCGCCCATGAAAACCACTATTTCTATCGGCGCGGACCATCGCGGGTTCCCGCTTAAAGCACAGTTTATTGATTGGCTGAAACAGCACGGCTATGAGCCAAAGGATTTAGGTACGCATAGTGCTGAGCGCTGTGATGCGCTGACCTACGCCCGTAAACTGGCTGAGGATTTGAAATCAAACCCCAACCAATTTGGTGTGTTGATTTGTGGCTCAGGCCAAGCCATGGCGATGACAGCTAACCGTTATAAAAATATACGCGCCGCTTTGTGCGGCAGTGTTGAGATGGCCAAGACAACACGTGAGCATAATGATGCAAATGTTCTTGCCATCGGCGCAGATTTTACCAAAGCGGACGAGGCGCTCAAAATTCTTGAAGTCTTTTTGACCACAGAATTTCTAGGCGGTCGTTATGCTGAGCGCCGCGATGCCTTAACAGCTTTAGGCGGACTTTAAGCAGCCGCCTTGCTATCAGCGAAAGGGCGGTCTTTCGTGACTCCCGGCACTGGGAAGCGAGCACACATAGCTTTCGTTTCTTCACGAAGCTTCGCGAGCAAAGCCTGATCATTCGGATTACGCAGAACTTGAAGCATGATGTTGGACAAAGCCTTCATCTCTGGCTCGCCCATGCCACGCGCAGTCGCAGCTGGCGTACCAAAACGAATACCACTTGGCTTCATGGGTGGGTTTGGATCATCAGGCACCACATTCTTATTGAGCGTGATACCGGCTTTATCGAGAGCGGCTTCAGCAACATCGCCTGAAATGCCAAAGCCTGTTGAGGTATTGATGACAATCAGATGGTTTTCTGTACCGCCTGTCACCAAATGCGCGCCGCCAGCTAATAATTCTTTTGCAAAAGCTTGCGCGTTTACAAGAACCTGTTTGGCATAGGCTTTATAAGCATCTGTCTGAACAAGCTTCAGTGTCGTCGCAATAGCTGCGATCTGATGCATGT
>JBASWO010000042.1:0-11432 GCA_049276515.1 Alphaproteobacteria bacterium | reverse complement strand
TGACTACGTCAAGAACACGATCACTGGCGCAGCTCAGATGGATGGCGCGATCTTGGTTGTGTCAGCAGCTGACGGCCCAATGCCACAGACACGTGAACACATCTTGCTTGCACGCCAGGTTGGCGTTCCAGCTATCGTCGTCTTCATGAACAAGATGGACATGGCCGATCCTGAATTGGCTGAACTCGTTGAAATGGAAATTCGTGACTTGTTGACCAAGTACCAATTCCCAGGCGACAAGACACCAATCGTTCGTGGTTCAGCTCTATGCGCTCTTGAAGACAAGAGCCCAGAATTAGGCGAACAGGCGATCATGAAGTTGATGGATGCAGTTGATAGCTTCATCCCACAACCAGAACGTCCTAAGGATAAACCATTCTTGATGCCAATCGAAGACGTGTTCTCGATCTCTGGCCGTGGCACTGTTGTCACAGGTCGTGTCGAGCGCGGCATCGTCAAGGTCAACGAAGAAGTTGAAATCGTAGGCTTGAAGCCAACGACGAAGACTGTCGTTACCGGTGTTGAAATGTTCCGCAAACTGCTCGATCAAGGTGAAGCAGGTGATAACATCGGTGCCCTGCTTCGTGGTACGAAGCGTGAAGACATCGAGCGTGGCCAAGTTTTGGCAAAGCCAGGTTCAATCACACCACACACCAAGTTCAAGGCTGAATGCTACATTCTGACCAAGGATGAAGGTGGTCGTCACACCCCGTTCTTCACCAACTATCGCCCACAATTCTACTTCCGTACAACGGACGTAACCGGCGAAATGATCCTGCCAGCTGGCACGGAAATGGTGATGCCTGGTGATAACATTTCGGTTGATGTGCATTTGATTGCGCCAATCGCTATGGACGAAGGTCTACGTTTCGCAATCCGTGAAGGTGGCCGTACCGTCGGCGCCGGCGTTGTTGCGAAGATTATTGAGTAACAACTAACAGATAATTCCCGCATCCCAGAAATGGGGTGCGGGACTTCTAAAAAGAAAGAGCAGTGAAGTAAGATGTTTGACCGCGATAGAAGAACTTTAGACGCAGTGCTTAATGGTCCAAGAGTGGATGGTGCAGTCGTTATTCCGTCCTCAACACCTATTGTGTTTGACCAAGGAGTTCCAAGCCGAGCCATGCCTTTGCAACAGCAAGGTGCTGGACTTGACAGAAAACGTTCTCGTCAACCAGCATTGATTGCTGGCTAAGTTAGGGGACGAGCTATGAACGGAAGAGCATTAAGCGATTTAGTAGGACGTGCCGAAGCAGAAGTTACCCAAGTAGGAAGCTCTGAAGAGCAGCCAGTACTTCCTGGGCATGGAATGCAGCAGCAGCAACGCATTGATCGCGAAGCTACTGAAATACGGAATCGACAGGCGCAGCAACAACAACTGCAAATGTAAGTAAGACACAACGAAGTTTGAGGACTAAAGATGGACACGCAAACGATACGTATACGCTTAAAAGCTTTTGATCACCGCACATTGGATCAGTCCGTGTCGGAAATCATCAGCACAGCTAAGCGCACCGGCGCGCAAGTACGCGGCCCGATCCCATTGCCTACATGGATTGAACGTTTCACCGTCAATCGTGGTCCTCACGTTGACAAAAAGTCACGTGAACAGTTTGAAATTCGTACGCATCGCCGTTTGCTCGATATTTTGGAGCCAACGCCACAAACAATCGACGCTTTGTCGAAAATCGACCTCGCCGCTGGCGTTGACGTCGAGATCAGAGTTTAAGGAATATAGTCATGGCTCAGTCAAAACCACAACGCACCGGATTGCTGACAACCAAGCTCGGCATGACCCGCATCTTTACAGATGCTGGCGAACACGTGCCTGTAACTGTTCTTAAGTTGGACGACGTTCAAGTTGTTTCTGTCCGCACTAAGGACAAAGATGGTTATAGCGCTGTTCAAATTGGTGTCGGCAAAGCCAAAGTTAAAAATGTATCGAATTCTGTTAAGGGTCATTTTGCGAAGGCAAAGATTGAGCCTAAGAAGAAGATGACAGAGTTCCGCGTCAGTGAAGACCAGGCATTTGAAGTAGGATCAGCTCTCAAAGCTGATCATTTCAAAGTTGGTCAGTATGTCGACGTGACAGCTGTCAGCATTGGTAAGGGTTTTGCTGGTGTTATGAAGCGCCATAATTTCGGCGGCTTACGCGCCACGCACGGTGTTTCAGTTTCACATCGTAGCCATGGTTCAACAGGTCATCGTCAAGATCCAGGTCGCGTTTTCAAAGGTAAGAAAATGGCAGGCCATATGGGCCATCGCCGTGTCACAACTTTGAACCTCGTTGTTATTGCTGTTGATGCAGAACAAGGTTTGATTTTTGTCCGTGGTGCTGTTCCTGGCGCCGAAGGCGGTTATGTCCGTATCCGTGACGGTATTAAGAATAAGAAGCCTAAAGTTGCGAAGGCAGCTGCTGGCGGTAAAAAAGACGCCAAGAAGGCCGATAAGGCAGCTTGATAGAGAGATGGATTGAACAATGAAAGCGACAGTCAAAAACCTCGAGAATAAAGAAGTCGGCCAGATCGATTTGCTGGAAGCCATCTTCGGCGTTAAGCCACGCCGCGACGTTCTTACGCGTATGGTCAATTATCAATTGGCTAAGCGCCGTTCAGGTAACCACAAAGTTAAAGTTATCAGCGAAGTTAGCGGTACAACGAAAAAGCCATGGGCTCAAAAGGGTACCGGCCGCGCACGTCAAGGTAGCTTGCGCTCACCACAATTCCGTAAGGGTGGCGTTATTTTTGGACCCGTTGTTCGTGATCACGCTCATGACTTGCCTAAGAAAGTTCGTTTACTTGCTTTGCGTATGGCTTTGGCCAGCAAGCAACAAGACGGCAAGCTGATTGTTTTAGATTCAGCAAAATTGGATAGCCATAAGACAAAGGGCCTGATTGCCAAATTTACAGCTCTTGGCCTGAAGTCAGCTTTGATCATTGACGGTGCTAATTTGGATGAAAATTTTGCCAAAGCCGCGCGCAACATCAAGCATATCGACGTTCTGCCAGAGCAGGGCGCTAACGTGTATGACATTTTGCGCCGTGACACTTTGGTTTTGACGAAGAATGCAGTTGAGCAACTGCAGGAGAGACTAAAATGAGCCCTGAAAAGAAAACAACGGCCAAAAAAGCCAAGCCAGCCGCTTCAACGCGTGACCTGACAAATTTGTACCCGATTATCGTGTCACCAGTTGTTACTGAAAAGGCAACGAATGGCTCGCAACATAATCAGGTTACTTTCCGTGTATTGCGTTCAGCTACAAAGCCTGAAATTCGCACAGCGGTTGAGAATTTGTTCAAAGTTAAAGTAACGGCTGTGAACACCCATAACCGTCAGGGCAAAACCAAGCGCTTTAAAGGCAAGATTGGTTTCCGTTCAGACGTTAAGTTTGCGATTGTGACTCTTGCTGAAGGCAACACAATCGACGTGACGACAGGATTGTGAGTTAGACCATGGCATTAAAAACATTCAAACCTATTACCCCAGGCCTTCGTCAGCTGATCCAAGTTGATCGCTCAGAGCTATGGAAGGGCAAGCCCGTTAAGTCATTGACTGAAGGATTGAAGAAATCTGGCGGTCGTAACAACACAGGCCGTATCACCACACGTCATATTGGTGGTGGTCATGCTCGTCGTTACCGCATGATTGATTTCAAGCGTCGTAAGTTCAACATGGAAGCAACGGTTGAGCGTTTGGAATATGATCCAAATCGTACATCGTTCATTGCTTTGGTAACCTATAAAGATGGCACCAAGTCATACATCATTGCGCCACAGCGCTTAACGAAGGGCGATGTGATTGTTTCAGGCGAACGCGTTGACGTGAAGCCTGGCAATGCAATGCTTGTTAAGAACATTCCCGTTGGCACAATCATTCATAATGTTGAAATGAAGCCAGGCAAAGGTGGCCAATTGGCTCGCTCAGCTGGTGCTTATGTTCAATTGGTTGCTCGTGAAAGCGGCACTGTCCAAATCAAGCTGGGCTCAGGCGAAGTTCGTCGTGTTCCACAAGATTGCATGGCAACGATTGGCGCCGTTTCAAACGCCGACCACATGAACGAGCAGATTGGTAAAGCAGGCCGTAATCGTTGGAAGGGCGTACGTCCTTCAGTTCGTGGCGTTGTCATGAACCCAGTCGACCATCCACATGGTGGTGGTGAAGGCAAATCATCCGGTGGCCGTCATCCTGTTACACCATGGGGTAAGGGCACCAAAGGTACCAAGACACGTAACAATAAACGTACAGATCGCCAGATTGTTCGCCGCGCTAATAAGCGCCGTGATCGTCAAGCGTAAACAGGGAGCAAACAGCAATGTCACGTTCAGTTTGGAAAGGCCCGTTTGTCGATAGTTTTCTGCTTAAGAAGGCAGAAAAGGCACGTGGTTCAGGTCGCAATGAAATCATCAAGATTTGGTCGCGCCGCTCAACCATTTTGCCGCAATTCGTCGGTCTCACCTTTGGCGTTTATAACGGCAACAAGTTTCTACCTGTGTCAGTCACAGAAAACATGATTGGCCACAAATTTGGTGAATTCGCCCCAACCCGTACCTTCAAGGCGCACAGTGTCGCCGATAAGAAGGTCGAGAAGGCTGGCTAAGGAGTAGATCATGGTTATGCTGAAAGAAAAACTTAGAGCTGAAAAGGGCGCCTTAGCTAAAGCTAATGCTGTTCGCTCTGGCGCACGTAAATTGAACGTCGTTGCTGCAAGCATTCGCGGTAAAAGTGCTGCGGCCGCTCTGACCCAATTGACCTTTGAAAAGCGCCGTGTTGCCAATGAAGTTAAAAAGGTTTTGCAAGCTGCTGTTGCAAATGCCGAAAACAATCATGGCCTTGATGTTGACAAGCTCTATGTCGCTGAAGCTTGGGTGGGTCGCGCTTTTGTTATGAAGCGTTTCCACACACGCGGTCGCGGTCGTAGCGCCGGCATTGAAAAACCTTTTAGCAAGCTCACAATCGTTGTTAAGCAACGTGAAGGCGAAGCAAAAATGAGCAGCAAACGTGCAAGAAGCTTCTCAAAGAAAAAATCAACTGAAGCTAAGGCGGGAGCATAATTATGGGTCAAAAAGTCAATCCAATTGGCATGCGTCTTGGCATCAACCGTACGTGGGATAGCCGTTGGTTCGCCAACAGTGCCAACTACAGCAAGTTGCTGCACGAAGATTTCAAGATCCGTGATTATTTGACGGAAAAATTGGGTAAGGCAGCCAGTGTTGCCAAGATCGTTATTGAACGCCCAGCTAAGAAGGCCAAGGTCACCATTCATTCGGCACGCCCTGGTGTTATCATCGGTAAGAAGGGTGCTGATATTGAGAAGTTGCGTTCGGAAATTGCGAAAATGACCGAAGCTGAAGTGAACCTGAACATCGTTGAAATCCGCAAGCCTGACATCGATGCTAAATTGGTTGCTAACAGCATTGCTGATCAGCTCGAACGTCGTATTGCTTTCCGTAGAGCTATGAAGCGTGCCGTTCAGTCTGCAATGCGCGGCGGAGCCCTTGGTATTCGTATCAACTGCAGTGGCCGTTTAGGCGGTGCTGAAATCGCTCGTATGGAATGGTATCGCGAAGGTCGTGTGCCTTTGCATACATTGCGCGCTGATGTTGACTACGGTGTATCGACAGCTTTCACAACAATGGGTACTTGCGGCGTGAAAGTTTGGATTTTCCGTGGTGAAATCTTGGAACATGACCCCATGGCACAAGACAAGCGCGCCACTGATGGACAGCCAAACCGGAACTAATTTTGGATAAAGAGACGAACAATGTTTGAGCCAAAACGTAGAAAATATCACAAGGCGCACAAAGGCCGTATTCATGGTGCAGCTAAGGGCGGTTTCCGTCTGAGCTATGGCGCTTTCGGCCTCAAGGCTTTGGAACCAGAACGTGTTACAGCGCGCCAAATTGAAGCGGCTCGTCGTGCGATTACCCGCGCCATGAAGCGTCAAGGTCGTTTGTGGATTTTGGTGTTCCCGGATGTGCCTGTATCAAAGAAGCCAGCTGAAGTACGCATGGGTTCAGGCAAGGGATCGAATGAATATTGGGCATGCCGCGTCCATCCAGGTCGCATCATGTTTGAAATGGATGGCGTGCCAATCGCAGTTGCTAAAACAGCGTTTGAGCTTGCTGCGGCAAAACTGCCTATCAAGACTAAATTCGTGCAGCGCGGCGCTGCTTAAGAAGGAATAGAGCAATGGCAAAGAATACAGTTAAAGCCGCTGATGTGCGGATGAAGACAGATAAAGAGTTGGAAACACGTTTGACTGAATTGCGTAAAGAGCAATTCAACTTACGTTTCCAAAAAGCCACGGGCCAGCTCGCTAATACAGCGCGCAACAACCACGTGCGTAAGGAAATTGCGAAGATCCAGACGGTTCTGGGTGAACGTAAGAGAAATGGCGGACAGCAGCCGGCAGCTAAAAAAGCCAGCAAGCCGACCAAAAAATCGGCCGCTTAAGGAGAGGGAACTATGCCACGTCGTGTATTGCAAGGAACGGTTGTAAGTGACAAGGGCGACAAGACCATTACGGTTTTGGTAACGCGCCGGATCATGCATCCAATTTATAAGAAGTATATTCGTACATCTAAGAAGTACGCTGCTCATGATGAAAAAAACACACGCAAAGTTGGTGATGTGGTTTCGATCATCGAATGCGCTCCTATCAGCAAGCGCAAGCGTTGGACATTAGTTGATGAAGCGGCGGCTACAAAGCCAGCGGCTAAGACCAAGAAAACGGCAACAAAGTAACGAAGTGAAGAGATAAGGTTTTACCATGATCCAGATGGAAACAGTTCTTGATGTAGCAGATAACAGCGGCGCTAAAGCCGTTGCCTGCATCAAGGTTCTTGGCGGCTCCAAGCGCCGCACGGCTGCGATTGGCGATGTTATTGTCGTTTCAATCAAAGAAGCCATCCCCCGTGGTCGCGTCAAGAAGGGCGATGTCCATAAGGCGGTTATTGTGCGTCAAAAATTCGCGCTACGCCGTAATGATGGCACGTTGATCCGTTTTGATCGCAACGCGGCTGTTCTGATCAACAAGGAAATGGAACCTATTGGTACACGTATCTTTGGACCCGTAACACGTGAACTGCGTAACCTGGGTTTTATGAAAATCATCTCTTTGGCTGAAGAGGTGCTGTAATGAGTGCTAAAATGAAATTGAAAAAGAAAGACCGCGTTATTGTTCTGGCTGGCAAGGATAAAGGCAAGATTGGTGAAATCACTGCCGTTATGCCAAAGGAAAACCGCGTTGTGGTTTCGGGCGTCAATATGGTGGCTCGTCATACCAAGCCTTCGCAAGCTAATGCCCAAGGTGGCATTGTGCGCAAAGAAGCGTCTATCCATGCATCAAATGTCGCGCACTTAGATCCAAAAGATAACAAAGCCGTGCGCGTTGGCTTTAAGACTGTAAAAAATGAAAAGGTTCGTTTTGCCCGCCGCTCCGGCGAAGCGATTGACAAATAAGGAATTGAACGATGGTTGCAGCAAAGAAAGATAGATACATTCCGCGCCTGCGGCAGCAATATCAGGAAGTTATCAAACCTGAGATGCTCAAAAAGTTTGGCTATAAGAATGCCATGCAGGTGCCACGTTTGGACAAGATCGTCATCAATATGGGCGTTGGCGAAGCCGTGAACGACAGCAAGAAAACGAAGAATGCTGCCGAACAATTGGCTCTTATCGCTGGTCAAAAGCCGATCATTACAAAAGCTCGCAAAGCTATTGCGACCTTTAAACTGCGCGGCGGTTTAGGTATCGGCTGCAAAGTTACTTTACGTAATGAGAAAATGTACGAATTCCTCGATCGCTTGGTTACGATTGCACTACCTCGCGTTCGTGACTTCCGTGGCGTATCGGTCCGCAGCTTTGATGGTAACGGAAACTATGCTTTGGGCCTCAAAGAACAAATCGTATTCCCTGAAGTTGATTACGACAAAATTGACGAAATCCGCGGTATGGACATTGTGATCTGCACCACCGCAAAGACGGATGATGAAGCACGCGAATTGTTGCGTTTCTTCAACATGCCGTTCCAGCAGAATTAACCGGAGGATCGCATGGCAAAGACCTGCATGATCGAAAAAGAAAAGAAGCGCACGAAGATGACAAAGCAGTTTAAGGCTCGTCGTGACAAGCTGAAGGACATCATTATGGACAAGGAAACGTCAATGGAAGACCGTTTCACAGCCATGATGAAACTGGCAAAGATGCCACGCAATTCTGCAGCTGTTCGTCAGCACAACCGTTGTGAACTCACCGGTCGTCCACGTGCTGTGTACCGTAAATTTAAACTCTGCCGTATCAAACTGCGCGAGCTCGCCTCAAGCGGTCAGATTCCTGGCATTGTAAAGTCAAGCTGGTAAGGGGGGACGAAGAATGTCCATCACAGATACACTCGGCGATATGCTCACACGCATCCGTAACGGCCAAATGGCTGGTATGGCTGTCGTGACGTGCCCATCATCTGCTTTCCGTAAGAACGTATTGGAAGCTATGGTACGCGAAGGCTATATCCGCGGTTACACAGAAGTTCAGCACAAATCAAAGCAGCCGAACTTGGAAATTGAATTGAAGTATCACGAAGGTGAAGGCGCAATTCGTAAGATTGAGCGCGTCTCAACCCCAGGTCGTCGCGTTTATGCCGGCATTAAAGATTTGGGCCGCGTGTTCAATGGTCTCGGTGTTTCGATTTTGTCGACACCTCGTGGCGTTCTTTCGGACAACGAAGCCCGTGCTCAGCATGTTGGCGGCGAAGTCCTTTGCCGTATATTCTAAGGAGTTGGAGCTAAATCATGTCACGCGTTGGCAAATATCCAGTAGCCCTGCCGCAAGGCGTAACGGCTGAAGTCAAAGGCCAGAATATTGCTGTCAAAGGCAAGATGGGCAATCTATCGCTTGTTGCTCCGGCTGAGGTCGAAGTGAAAGTGGCGGATGGTAAGGTCGCTGTTGCTATGCGCCAGGACACAGCGCGTGCGCGCGTTTTGTGGGGCACCACACGCAACAATATTAATAACATGGTCAAAGGTGTAACAGACGGCTTTAAAGAAACACTTGAAATCGAAGGCGTCGGTTTTAAAGCGGCTATGCAAGGCAAAGATCTGATCATGCAGCTTGGCTTTAGCCATGAAGTTAAATTTCATCCACCAGAAGGCATCACGATTAAGGCAGAAAAGCCAACCGTGATTTCCATCTCTGGCATGGATCGTCAAAAAGTTGGTCAGGTTGCGGCAGAAATCCGCGGCATGAAAAAGCCAGAACCTTACAAAGGCAAAGGCATCAAATATCAAGGCGAACGTATTCGTCGCAAAGAAGGCAAGAAGAAATAAAGGTGAAACATGCTATCCGCTAAACAACTTCATAAGCGTCGCTCGGCACGCAACCGTTATCAGATTGCACGTAACGCAGCTGGTCGCGTTCGTCTTTCCGTTCATCGTTCGGGCAAGCACATCTCTGCTCAAATCATTGATGATAAGGCTGGCAAGACATTGGCCGCAGCATCGAGCGTTGAAAAAGATTTGCGCGGCAAACTTAAAACCGGCGCTAACAAAGATGCCGCTAAAACAGTTGGTACATTAATCGCTGAGCGCGCAATTAAAGCTGGCATCAAAGAAGTTGTCTTCGATCGTGGTGGTTATTTGTATCACGGTCGCGTCAAAGAATTAGCTGAAGCGGCACGTCAAGCCGGCTTGGCATTTTAAAAGGAAAAACTATGGCAAAGCCTGATAGAGCAAAGAAGCACGAAGAAAACGAAGGTGAAGGCAATGAGCTGATTGAAAAGCTCGTTGGCATCAACCGCGTCGCTAAAGTTGTTAAGGGTGGTAAGCGTTTCGCTATGGCCGCAGTTGTCATCGTTGGTGATGGCAAAGGTCGTGTCGGTCTAGGCACAGGTAAAGCTCGCGAAGTTCCAGAAGCCATTCGTAAGGCAACAGAAGCTGCAAAGCGCCGCTTATTCCGCGTTCCTTTGCGCGAAGGTCGTACGTTGCATCACGATGTGCGTGGCCGTTATGGCGCTGGCAAAGTTGTTTTGCGTACAGCCCCAGCCGGTACTGGTATTATTGCTGGTGGCCCTATGCGCGCTGTGTTTGAAGCTCTTGGCATTCATGACGTTGTTGCTAAATCGGTTGGATCAAGCAACCCACACAACATGATTAAAGCGACATTTAATGCGCTGAACCAGGTGACAAGCCCACGTTCCGTTGCAATGCGTCGTGGCAAGAAGGTCAACGAAATCCTCGGCAAGAAGCAGGCAGAAGCCGCTGAAGCCAAGGAAGCATAAAGATAAAGGGTAGGGGACGTATTATGGCAGGCTCAAAGAAAACATTGACCGTCGTTCAATTCGGCAGCGAGAACCGCAAGTCACCTGGTATGCGCGAAACGATCCGCGGTTTAGGCCTAGGTCGTATTGCGAGCCGTCGTGAACTCGAAGATACACCTGCTGTTCGTGGCATGATTAGAAAAGTGCGCCATCTCGTGCGCATCGAAGGCGAAGAAGGAAAATAAAATGAAGCTCAACGATCTCCGTGATAATCCTGGCGCGCGCAAGAAGCGCATGACCGTTGGCCGTGGTATCGGCTCAGGTAAAGGCAAAACCTCTGGCCGTGGCGTTAAGGGTCAGAAGGCTCGTACTGGCGTCTCCATTCGTGGCTTTGAAGGCGGCCAGATGCCATTGCATCGTCGTCTTCCAAAGCGTGGCTTCAGCAACATCTTTTCGAAAGATTATGCTGAAATCAATCTTGGTCGTCTGCAGCAAGCCATTGAAACTGGTAAAATTGATGCCAAGAAACCCATTACATGCGAAATTCTGATGCAAGCGGGCCTTTGCGCTAAAGCAAAAGATGGCGTTCGTGTTTTGGGTAAGGGCGAAATTAAAACCAAGATCGACATTGCTGTCGCTGGTGCCTCCAAATCAGCTATCGCAGCTATTGAAAAAGCTGGCGGTAAACTGACCGTTACGGCAAAGCCAAAAGCAGAAAAAGCCGCTTAATTCCAAGGTAATCCTAGACTTGTGATCTGCCCCCAAAGCAGTTTAGCTTTGGGCATGATTACCTTTGATGGCGAATTCACCCCCAAGGATTTAGATCAGACACTCCAGGCTATGGGGCCTGATGTTTATTTTATTCAAATAGGTGCCATGGATGGCGTCTCCTATGACCCCATTCATAAACATGTCAAAAAGCAGAAATGGAAGGGCCTCTTATTTGAGCCCATCCCCGATATGTTTGTTAAATTGCAGAATAACTATCGAGATTGTAGCGGCCTTACATTTGTGAATGCGGCCATCGCTGACTATGAAGGCGCCATCGAGATGATGTGTATATCAGAAGCAGGCATGCAGAAAGCTCAACTCACGCAAGCCGCTTTAGGATTATCGTCGTTTTTGCCTGATCGTGGTCATTTAGGCCATAACCCTCATTATACAGGGGCAGTCAAAGAAG
>JBASWO010000041.1:0-7676 GCA_049276515.1 Alphaproteobacteria bacterium | reverse complement strand
GAAGATACCTTCTTTAAAAAGAACTTCGCGCGCTGTGCCGATACTTTCTTCATCTGAAATAGAATAAGCCTCATTGACGAGAGAAAGATCGCAATTTTTTGGAATGTAATCTTCGCCGATACCTTCAACCAGCCACGTACCAGCTTCGACCATAACCCCATTACGTACAAAAGGCGCAAGAACAGATCCTTTTGGATCGGCAAGAAGGATTTCTGTTTGAGGGGAGTGCTTTTTAAAATAGCGGCCAACACCCGTGAGGGTGCCACCTGAGCCGACACCAAACACAATGGCATCGACTTTATGCTTCATCTGTTCCCAAATCTCTGGGCCTGTAGTCGCTTCATGCGCAGCAGGATTGGCAGGGTTTGAGAATTGATCGACAAAGAAAGCACCTGGTGTCTCAGCAGCAATACTGCGCGCTTTATCATAATAATAATCAGGATGACCAAAACTAACATCAGCGCGCGTTGTAATAATCTGTGCGCCCGTTGCTTTCAGATGAAAGGTTTTTTCCTGGCTCATCTTGCTCGGAATAACCAAAATCAGTTTATAGCCTCTTTGGCGTGCAACCATGGCAAGGGCAAGCCCTGTATTGCCAGCTGTCGCTTCAACGAGTGTGCCGCCTGGTTTGATGATGCCATCGCGCTCCGCTGCATCAATCATGCTGACGGCAATACGGTCCTTGATTGAGCCGCCCGGATTTTGGCTTTCTAATTTTATATAAAGCTCGCAAAGCCCTGTCGGAATTTTATTGATACGCACCATAGGCGTATTGCCGATCAAATCGGTAATATTGGCACTAGCAAGGGGAAGGGAAAGTTGTGAAGGCATAAACAAAGGTCCTGTTGCGGTACTCCCGCAGCCTGATAGCTGCGGCATCAATCAATTTAGGCTTGGCAACAGCTATGCATTGTGAGGCTTCACTCCTAAAATCACGTTAAACGCCTTAAACCCATAAAGTCAAGATTTTGCAGGGATTTTTATGGTTAGACTACTTGCTGTTTGCTAAAAAAAGGTTATGTCTTAAGAGAGATATGAAAAGCAGGATTACAGATGTCGCCACTCACCAATATCGCACCTTTAGCCCCAGCAGCGGATGATCCTATCAAAGATGTAGGTCTTGCCACCTTTATGATGGATGTGATCGAGGCATCAAAGTCCAATATAGTCATTGTCGATTTCTGGGCGCCTTGGTGTGGCCCTTGTAAACAGCTTGGCCCAGCGCTCGAGAAAGTCGTGCGCTCTTATAAGGGCGCCGTGCGCATGGCTAAGGTCGATATCGATCAAAATCAAGAAATTGCACAGCAAATGGGTATTCAATCCATCCCAGCTGTCTTTGCTTTCTTTCAAGGTCGACCTGTCGATGGTTTTCAAGGTGCTTTGCCAGAAGCGCAAATTAAAAGTTGGGTTGAACGACTTTTAAAAGCTACGGGAGCTGCGGCGAACCCAGAAGGTGGATTGGATACAGCGCTAAAACAAGCTGCCGAATTTTTAGCAGCCAATGATGTAGTGACAGCTCAATCGATCTATACCGATATTTTAGATATGGAGCCATCCAACGCTGTCGCCTATGCAGGTCTCTTACGCTGCTTTATGGCGCTCGGTGAAGTTGATCGTGCTAAGCAAATGCTTGAGAGTGCGCCAGCTGATATCCAAAAAGACAAAGCACTTGATCCGATCCGTACAGCTCTAGAGCTTGCTGAGCAGTCAGCGCAAACAGGACCCGTTTCTGATTTGCAAGGTAAGGTTGAGAAGGACCCGGCTGATCTGCAAGCACGCTATGATCTTGCGCTTGCTTATTATGCAGCTGACCAGAAAGAAAAAGCCGTTGATGAGTTGCTTGATATCGTCAAGCGTAACCGCACGTGGAATGAAGAGGCGGCCCGCAAGCAATTGGTCAAATTTTTTGAAGCTTTTGGTGTTATGGATCCTCTCACAGTCTCTGCCCGCAAACGTTTATCTTCGATTTTATTCTCATGAGCACAATGACAGCCACCGCTTTTGCGCCTTCCAATCTACCGGATGAAATTCCGGTATTTCCTCTATCGGGCGTTATTCTTTTGCCGCGGGCACGTTTGCCCCTCAATATTTTTGAGCCACGCTATTTAGCGATGGTCGACGATGTTTTAGCGAAAGGCCGCATCATCGGCATGATCCAGCCTAGCTCTCTCGATGTGCAAGATAACCAGCCGCCGCCTCTCTTTAATATAGGTTGTGCGGGTCGCATTACCTCTTTCAATGAAACAGAAGATGGCCGGTTTTTGATTGGCCTTACGGGTATCTCACGCTTTGCTCTTACAGAAGAATTACCCCAAGATAAGCCTTATAGAAGAGCGCGTGTCAGCTGGCAGAAATTTGCATCTGACTTAAGTGAGCCTGAAGATATTGAAGTGGATCGCAAGCGCCTCAATAGTATTTTGCAAAATTACTTTAAGTTGCAAGGCATAGCTGCGGATTGGAATGCTGTACAAAATACAACCAATGAGATGCTGGTCTCGTCTTTAGTGATGATTTGTCCGCTCGCTCCTAATGAAAAGCAGGCTTTATTAGAAGCGCCCAATGTCTATGCCCGCGCTGAAATGCTCATGGCTCTTTTAGAAATGGCTTCACTCCCACAAAGTGGCGAGGTCGAGGCCGGCATCAAACACTAAAAATGAGAGGGTCCAATGCCTGATATCAAAACGCACTGGACCGATATTAAAACAGGCACTTGGTTTGATAGGCATTGCCCCGATGTGATCAAACCCTATGCACGCCTCATGCGTCTTGATCGGCCTATAGGCACCTGGCTTTTGCTCTTACCCTGTTGGTGGGGCGTGGCTTTAGCGTCTCCGCATTTTCCTGATCTGTGGCTGATGCTTTTATTTGCTCTTGGCGCTGTCGTGATGCGTGGCGCTGGTTGTGTCATCAATGATATCTATGATCGTGAGCTCGATAAAAAAGTTGAGCGTACCCGCACACGACCTCTAGCAAGTGGTGAGATCCAGCTCTGGCAAGCCATCCTCTTATTGATGGTCCTTTTATTGATAGGTTTAGGCGTATTATTGGCCTTCAATACCTTCACCATCATTACCGGCATGGTCTCTTTGATATTGGTGGCTATTTACCCTCTGATGAAGCGCATTACCTGGTGGCCACAGCTTTTCCTGGGCTTTACTTTTAATTGGGGCGCACTCATGGGCTATAGCGCTGTCATGGATACGCTCGATATGCGTGCCATCATCCTTTATATGGCCGGTATTTTTTGGACGCTTGGTTATGATACAATCTATGCGCATCAAGATGTCAAAGATGATGAGAGAGTGGGAATTAAATCAACCGCACGTCTCTTTGGTACACACTCCAAATATTGGATTACATTTTTCTATGCGTTGAGCCTTGTGGCCTTTGTCGTAGTTGGTTGTATTACAGAATTAGGCAAAGGTTTTTATATATGCATCCTCTTAGCATCCGGCTTTGCTGCCATTCAAATCGCACTCTGGAAACCAGAAGATCCCCAAGATTGCTCCTGGCGGTTTGGCAGTAACCGTAATTTTGGTTTGCTGATTTTACTTGGTATTATTTTGGGCCATTATATATGAAGAGTGAGAAAGAATTTATTCATGCTCAAACAGTTGTGAGCACAGCCTCCCTCGTTCCTGAAATCAAGTTACAACTCGCAACAGAAGTCACGCCTCTCTGGCAAATGACAGAAGAGCGTCTCAAGCAAAATGGTCTGCCGCCACCTTATTGGGCCTTTGCTTGGCCAGGCGGGCAGGGCATGTCACGTTACATTTTAGATAATCCTGAGATTGTACGTGATAAACGCGTGCTCGATTTTGCAGCGGGCTGCGGTATCGCAGCGATTGCCGCTATGAAAGTTGGTGCCAAAAGCGCAGTGATCGCTGAAATAGATCCGATGGCTTTTGCGGCTACTGATATCAATGCTGCTCATAACCAAGTTAGGGTTGATGCCATTGATAATCTCGATATGACAAAGCCGCCCAAGAATATTGATCTGATCATTGCAGGCGATGTTTGTTATCAGCAAGCAATGAGTGCAAAATTAATGCGCTGGTTATGGGTATGTACGGCAAAAGGCATACGTGTTTTGATTGCTGATCCCGGCCGCGCTTATGTGCCTCACGAAGGGCTTGAAAAACGCTCTGAATATGCCGTGCCAACCTCGCGTGATCTTGAAGATCGCGATAGCCGTGATGTGATCATATGGGAATTAAAGCCAGAATTACTGAAGGCTTTGGAATAACAGCCGCTGCTTTTTATGGATCTACGTTAGCAATCTTTTTTCCACTAACGAACTCAATCATTTTTATTATGTTTGGGTTTGCGTTCGCAATTGCCATTCTTATTTCTGGATGATCTATGTGAAATACTCTAAAGATTTCATCGGCAAAGGCTTGCCCAATCTCTTCCACATCCTGGAAATCCAAGTAAACTTCTGAGAACTTATCAAATCTTGTTAGTAAGCGTTTAGCTTGCGATCTTGAAACGAGCTGTTCGCCTTGATATTGAGCTAGCTTTAAAGGTACATGTGTTTTTCTAAAACGTAAGCTATCGCCTTGATACTTATCGAATACATCTCGCATAGACCAGTTTGCATCTGTTCTCATACGCATTCTTACAAGCGTTCCTTTGCGATTAGCTGTTCGATCATTAACTTCAATGAGCCAATCGTCCCCATCTCTTTTTTCACGAGCATAAAATAAATTCCCTGATCGTATTGAAAATCTGTCAAATGCTCTCGAGGTAAAATATATTCCTTCTCCGGAGTGATTTTTGCTGTCAGAGGTAATTTTTCCTTTTGATAACTCTAATAGCGCTGTGCGAGGATCATCCAGCTTAAAATCGTTTTGAATTTTTTGAAAAATACCAATCCCTTTGTCTATAATCATCATGCCGACGTTTGCATATGTTAAGCGATAAAAAATATCGACTGTAGGGCTGCGTGCATGATCAATTACATTATTGAGCATTTCAGTAAATCCGTATTGGCAGATGCTCACTACATTTGGGTTGACATCTTTCATTAAAGGCAAGATTCGTTCTCGCCAAATATCGCCTTCATTCCAAAGATGGTTTACTTCAAGTTCAAAAGTTGTTTGGGCTAATGGTTTGCAATCATAGCGACGAGCAAAAGTATTCCCATGAAATGTTAGTAAGCCGTCGCTTGCTAATTTCTGCATATACTTATTGATGGCAGTCCGGGAAATGCCAAACTGCCCCATGGTTATCGAGACGATGGAGGCTGGATAGTCCTCTACGTTACGAAGTATAAATTCCCGTATTAATGGATCTTGCCTACTTTTGCGTACCATCTTGTAAACCTTAGAGTTTTATCTTAACAACTTTAACTATATACCTTATAAACTATAACGTAAATACTTGTAAACTATAAATAGAAAAATACATAATCAAATACTGTTAACCCATTAAAAATACTATAGAAAATGAAAGGCACCTGTAGGTAGGCTTTTAATGACTGCATTCACTGTGCTAACAAATCCGATATGAACTACACAATTGCCGCCCTTTATCGTTTTGTGACGATCAATGATACAGCCGCATTGCGCGCTGAACTGAAGCCTGCATTCGCAGCTTTAGATATCTGCGGCACGCTTTTAATTGCACCTGAAGGCATCAATGGCACTTTAGCAGGATCAAAAAACTCAATTGATCAGATGCTCGCTCTTCTTGAGAAACATACAGGTCTTCCGGGTAGGGACGTAAAATTCTCCTTTGCGCCTGAAAAACCTTTTAAGCGTCTTAAAATTCGTCTGAAACGCGAGATCATTACTTTTAATCAGCCACAAGCTAATCCCAATACATTAGCTGGTACCTATGTCGAGCCGCAGGATTGGAATAAACTCATCAGTGATCCTGAAGTAGTAGTTCTTGATACGCGTAATATGTATGAGACCGTGATCGGCACTTTTCAGAAGGCGCAAGATCCTAAGACCGAGTGTTTTACAGATTTTGCAGACTATGTTCGCGAAAATCTTGATCCTTCAAAGCATAAAAAGATCGCGATGTATTGTACCGGGGGTATTCGCTGCGAGAAAGCATCAGCTTTCATGCGTGCTGAAGGTTTTGATGAGGTTTATCATCTTAAAGGCGGCATTCTTAAATATCTTGAAACCATCCCAGCCGATGAAAGCCAGTGGAATGGCGATTGCTATGTCTTTGATCGTCGCGTCTCAGTAGGTCACGGGCTTGCAACAGGCAAGCACACAATGTGTTTTTGCTGTGGGTATCCGGTCTCAGCTCAAGATAAGGAACATCCTTTTTATGAAGAAGGTGTTTCATGCCCGCATTGCTTTGATAAAAGAAGTGATGCTGATAAAGAACGTTTTCGTATGCGTCAGCATCAAGTTGATGCATCAGACGAGAGATCTGCTTAATCAGGCTTTTCGCTATGAAAAGCTTTAATGAGCTCACCGGCAATTAATTCATTGCCTGCCGCATTATAATGAACATCACCGAAAATGAAGTATGTGTTGTACCAGCAGCCTGGCATCAGTGCAGGGCAGGCATCGCGCGCAGCAAAAAAAGCCGGATAGGCTGAAATAAAGCGCTTACATTTATTACCCTCTTCACACCATCTTTTCCAAACTGTAACGCCTTTACTATCCACTTTGTCATGCACCATCTGTGCTGGCCATGGATAGACCATCACATTAAGGGGGATCTTTTTAGCGGCCAGTAGATTATGCAATTCAGTCATTTTCATCTTGGCTTTGATAATGCCGCGGATCATGCCAAGCGGCGCATAGCCATCTGTCTTCCAAAGCGTGTCATTAACCTCGCTATAGGTCCAAGCTGAAGTTGGATGATCAAAAATATTATCCAATTGATGCGATGGTAGGTTGTAGTTGCCAAAACGCACCGTAAGTTTTTCAACTTGCGTCATGATGGCCTTGCTTAAAGTGAAGTGCGCCGCTATCCAATCCCGAAATTCTGTCGAGCGAAAAATTGTGATATCTTCCTCTGTTAGAAGGGTAACAGAATGGGGACCAGTATCTGCATAGCGTGAAGCCTCATCTTGAATATCTGAAAGATCGATATCAACAATCACCTCATCAATGCGGTAACCCTTCTCAAGCAGCTCTTTTGTCAGTAAGAGATAGTGTGATGGTGAATAATTTGGGGCGGCACCCACTAAAATATCCCATTCAGGAAAGGCCTTGGCAAAACGTGCAACAAATGTGTCAGCCCAGGCCGTTCTGCCGTTTGTAAAACTATCTCCTAAAAAGAGAATGCGAGGCTTACCTGGGTCTTTTGGCACCGTCCTTAATGATGTATCTCGAAAGCCTAAATCATTCGTCAAAACTGTATATTGAAGGGAGCCATTTTGAGAAATACCCTCGCAATTTGGCTTTAAAGCCTGGTGGCGTTGAGGGTGATCTGTAAGGCAATCACTGAGAAGCGGCGTCTTAAGGCTTAAAGGGACTGCTGGGGTCTGTGTAAAAAGATAATCAAAACCGAGAAAAAGCACGAATGACACAATAAGGCCAAAAAGTACGGCCAAAAAGGTCAGGTGTTTTTTAAGGTATTTCGGGGTGGGCATGACGCTACTTTCTGGTGGAAAAGAACCTAAGGTTTGCGGCAAGGCTTGTAAAGCAGCTGTGCATCATTTGTACTTTTTAAGACAGTTTGGTAAAATGCGGTTAGGGTTTTGT
>JBASWO010000040.1:0-4075 GCA_049276515.1 Alphaproteobacteria bacterium | reverse complement strand
CCTTGCGATGCCGATCGACGAGATCTTCAAGGTTTCGCGTCTTCGCGCTGATGGCCTCATGCTCGGCCCGCCGGGTCGCGAGGATTTGCGCAGCTGCGCGCGCCGTCTCGAGAGAAGCAGTGAGATCCTTCCGCGTTTGCACGTCTGTGTCGTCCGCGATCTCGCGGTGAACGACCTTCAGTCTGAAGCGCGCATTTTCGAGTTCGGAGAACGTCCTCTCAAGTCCAGCCAGACGTTCGGCGGCGTCGCGGGCGGCCGCTTCAGCCTGGTCAACGCGCTCTCGTGCTTCGTTCTGCCGCCCGCGCTTCTGCCCGGTTGGGGACCAGTAGCGCCCATATTGCTCGTCGATCCGGGTTCGGACGCGCGTGTAGGCGGGGCCGCCCATGATCGAACCGACCTCGGCTTCAAGCGTCGAGCGGACCGTGTCACGCACTATCTGGCCTGGCCCGGTGACCGCGAGTGCCTCAGCTTGTGCAACCCAAAGAAGTCCAAGCGCGCCGTATGTGCCGGCGTCGCCCTTCTGACTGGTGTCGCGCACCGATCCCAGCAGCGCGTGTAGGCGGGCTTCCGCTTCCTCGCCCTGTGCTCTACCCTGTGGACCGGTGACCTCGATCGATGCGCCGCGCAGAAAGCGCTTGGTCACCGTCCATGGTGCGCCATCGGCATCGAACGAAACCTGAATTTCCGGACCGACGGCTTCCCCATAAGGCGCGAACGATTGGGCGAGCTGGTTCTTCGTACCGTGGCGAACGAAAAATGCCGCGCGAAGCGCCTCGAGCACTGTCGACTTGCCGGTCTCATTGGGTTCGATGACAACGTTGAGACCGTCGGTGAGCCCTTCAATCGCCATCGGCTCCCGAAACTTGCGGAAGCCGTCGATGGCGATACGGCGCAGGTACAGGCTCATGCCCTGTCCTCCCGGCTGTACTCGACGAAGAGACGCTCCAAGGCGCGCTTTGCAATCAACCCATCGGGGCCGCCTGTTTCAATTGCCGCAGAAAGTTTCGCCGCGGCGACGCCGAGCATGCCCTCAACCGAGAGGCTAGCAAGATCGTCTGCACTGGGGCGGCCGACAAGATCGACTGCGCGAACGTCGAGATAGCGGACACGGTGCCCGACATCGTTTTCGAGTCTGCCCAGCATCCCGACCCGGTCCGTAAGGCTCGTGATTCCGGCCAGCGATAGTTCAAGGAGCGTCGAAGGCGGATCGATCGATCCCAACAATTGGTCGCACTCGGCATCGAAGCCGGCCTGATCGTTCACTGTCCAGCTTCGCTTGATCCACTGGAAGCGCCCCGTGCGGATTGGCGTCACCACCGGATCGCGACCTTCGCCGATGTCGACCAATAGTATCTGACCAGGTTCATCGCGTTGGAAGCGATCGGTTTCGGGGGTGCCCGCATACCAGGTGCGCGCCTCGATATTGAGCGTCCCGTGCCAATCTCCAAGCGCGAGATAATCGAGCGTGGAGCGACGAGCCCGGTCGGGCGCGATCTGGTTCTTGGTCTCGCCCTGAGTGCCGAAGTCGTGGATCGATCCGTGCGCGAGGCCAATGCGGATGCGGCCTCCCGGTGTCGCCATGGTGTCGAAAAGCTCGGTGGGATCATCAAGGTTGTGGCGATGCGTCAGGGGCGCTGGAAGGAGCCAGATTCCGGGCTCGATTTCGTGGGCCTGCGCTTCCGATAAGACGGTGATACCGCCCCCCGCGCGATGGCGAACACGGTCCCAGAGACCGCCATTGCGGGCAAAGTCGTGATTGCCCGGGAGGAGCCACCACCGGCACGCATGGCGCTCCATGCGGGATATCGCTTGAACGATCGTGCGGTCTTCAGGTCCCTCGGTGTCGAAGACATCACCCGCGACCAGAACATGAGCCGCACCGTGACGAGCTGCTTCCCTCCCGATCGCATCGATGGCATCGAAGCGCGCCTCGGAAAGTGCGGCGCGCACTTCCGGCTCAAACCGCCCGTATGGTTTTCCGAGCTGCCAGTCGGCGGTGTGAATGAGCTTCATTGTGGCCCCGCGGATCCGTGTGTCATCTAAGTCCCATCGCGCGAGCCCAGGCGTCGACCTGACCAAAGGCGTCCTGCTGCCATTCGTCCGGCGTTCGGCCGTCCAGGATATCCGAGCCCTCTACGAAGTTGCGCACGCATGTAGGACCATAGCCGTCCGGATCGTCGAATTTCGCAACCACATGCGCGAAGCCATCCCGGCCACTTCGATGCTCCAACAGCGGGCGGCAATCGCCCGCGAGTGCTTCGATTCCTCCGGGATAATTCCGGATCGAATAATAGACGTCGTAGGCGTCTTTCTGCTTGTAGCGCCCATCGAGCGCGAAGCCCTTCATGGCGAGAAGCGCCGGAATCGAGGCGACGGCGATCATCACCTTGTTGGTCCCGCCCTTGGGCATATCGCCTTCGATCGCGACGAGCTCATGGAAATGAATGGCAAGCTCCGCGCCGGATGCACGCTGGGTTGCGAATTCAGTGGTGAGCGGCGGCCGGTTCTTCTCCAGGACGGCGTCATAGGGGCGCAGGAAATCAACGATCACATCGATCGGAGGTCCGTCATCCTTCGGCTGCACCGTCCGGACCATCTGGAAATATCTAAGCGTGTCGCGGGGGGCGTAACCCTGCCCGTGGAGGGCATCGACAAGAGCGACATATTCTTCGCCGGCGGCCAGAGCCTGTGCGTCGAGACTGAGGTCTATGTCGAGTGTGCCGACGTGGCGCATCTCGCTGTCCTCGAGCAGCAGCCAAGGCACGGCGCCGCCGATAACCGCGAACTTCCCGCGAAAGCTGCCCAGTGTCTGGCCAATCTCAACGAGCACCGACTTCACCGCGGCGCTGGTGCGATCGTCATAGTCTGTGGCCGATTGCGGTTCGTCGTTCATGAAGGCCACCGCAAAAGCTTGTCCTTCAGATGTTCTGCCCCTTCGACGCCGCGCTCGCCGCCCGCCATGAGATCGAGATAGGTCTGAACCGGGCTAGTCGCGATGATCCCCGGTGCGACGGCCCGCGCGTCGTCGAGCACGCCATCCTCATCGGGGACGCGCACGACAATGTTCGCACCCTTTGCGGGTGCAGTCAGATTTAGGATTGTTTGCAAGGCGCCAAGGCCCTTCTCGTCCGCGTAGAAATAGCTGGTGCTCTGGCGAACGAAGGGCGCGTACCAATCGGCCGCGCTGAACGAGGCCAGCGCCACCCTTCCCTGCTCGGTTGCTAGATCACGCAGCCGCTCCGCTAGGGCTTTGCCATGAAGGTGGGTATAGAGGCGGACCTCCTCCCCTCTGGGCTGCTCATAGTTGCGGGCCCATTCGTCCAGCAAACCGGAAGGATCGACGAGCCGCAGCCCCTGTTCGCTCTGGTCGGCCCATTCCCGTTCACGCAGGGCGGTGCCGATCGTGCTGACCAGCCCGAGGCTGACCTTGGCTTCTTCAGCAAGCTCGGTCACGCGCCAAGGCCGATGCGGCTCGTTCAGCAATACGCGCAGGATCCGGGTCGACTTTGGCTTGAATAGGGTGCGCAGAGAACGTCGTTCGGGATCGGGTTTCCCTTCAACCTTGCGCTCGATGAAGATGGTATCGACAACGAGGCGCGCGTTGCCCTGGAAATCAAGGTAGGCGATGTCTTCCTCGCGACATGCCGCCTGCGCCTGTTCGGATAAATAGGGCGCGATGAACATAGGCACGCCCTCTTGGCCAGTCTGATTCAGATAACGTTTGAGCTGGTAGGCTACTTGGTGCGCAATCCGGGGTTGCCCGTTGCTTTTGACCTCGACCACGAGTCTGAGTGGTCGGCCGGCGAATTCGGTTTCAGCGACGATGTCTACGCCTCGATCAGCCTCGCCTGGCTTGCCACTCAGCGTCATTGGGCCGACGGCGAATTGAGGGATTGAGCCTAGAAAGGCCTCAAGCGCTTCTGCCGCCCGTCGTTCGATGCCAATTGGGTCTTTCACCGAACCGCTGAAACCACGATTCGGCTGAAATAGCAAATAATTTCACTGAAACGCGCATTTCAACGAATCGTTGAAAACGGCAAATCTGTGAAACGAGCTTCATCGGATGGGGTATCAG
>JBASWO010000039.1:0-6804 GCA_049276515.1 Alphaproteobacteria bacterium | reverse complement strand
CTTATATGTTTTCACGGCGCTGATTAGATCAAAAATAGCAAGGCCTTACAGGCGATTAAGCTTAAATTCATACCTAATACCTAATCTCATAATGCTGTTCTCATATTGCGCTGCAGCAGAAAATGCTAGTGTAGTCCGATTCAGCGTGTGAAGGGTTTAAAGTCGAAATGCTCCTCTATCATATTCATGACTGGCACCGCGCCTCAATGGCACCTTTCCGTATGGTCGCTGAGGCCACGCAAGCCGCGTTTCAAAATCCATTTTTTCCAGGATCTTACACGCGCTTTGGCCGCACCATAGCTGCTGGCGCAGAACTGTTTGAGCGCACAACACGTAAATTCACGAAACCTACTTTCGGTCTCCACACAACGAAGGTTTTAGGCGACCAAGTGAAGGTTGAAGAGGAATATGTCCTCAAAAAACCTTTCTGCAATCTGCTGCATTTCAAGCGTCATACAGATGTTAAACACCCACGCGTTTTAATCGTGGCGCCAATGTCTGGGCATCACGCTACTTTGCTACGCGGAACTGTTGAAGCCATGTTACCCGAGCATGATGTCTACATCACGGATTGGATTGATGCGAAAATGGTGCCGCAAGCCGCGGGGCAGTTCGATCTAGAAGATTATATTTCTTATGTGATGGAATTTATCCGCTTCCTGGGATCCGACATTCATCTCTTAGCGATTTGTCAGCCCGCACCCCCTGTTTTATGCGCTGTTTCCTTGCTTGCTGACATGGATGATCCAGCACAACCACGATCAATGACATTGATGGGTGGTCCAATTGATATCAGCGTGTCGACAACCTCAGTAACGGAACTCGCTCAGAAACGTCCTCTGGAATGGTTTAAAAACACCGTTATTCAATCGATCCCCTTTTATTATCCTGGCGCTCATCGCCTCGTTTATCCTGGCTTTATCCAGTTGAATGGCTTTATCTCAATGAATGTAGAGCGCCATATCGGTGAACACTTCAAACTGTTTCAAAATCTTATCAAAGGCGATGAAGATTCTGCTGTCGCTCATCGTAAATTTTATGATGAATACTTATCTGTCATGGACACGACGGCCGAGTTTTATCTCCAAACCATCGAGCGCATTTTCAAAAATAACGACCTGGCACGCGGTGTCTTTAAATGGAAAGACCGTCTTGTAAAACCACAAGCGATTAAGAAAACGGCCCTTCTCACCATTGAAGGTGAGCTGGATGATATCTCAGCTCCGGGGCAAACGCGTGTTGCCCTCGATTTATGCACAGGTCTGCCTGACAGCATGAAAAAGGCACATTTACAGATTGGTGTTGGACATTACGGCATCTTCAATGGCCGCAAATGGCGTGAATCTGTATTGCCTGTCTTGCATAACTTCATTGTTGAGCACGATCACACCAATTAAGGGGTAAACCCTTTACCCAGGCTGTTATTCCGCCTAAAATCCGGCTCACGATTCACGTTACCCCTTGAAGGCGCCGCAATGGTTGAGTTTACGCTTCCTAAAAATTCCAAGGTAAAACCAGGCAAAAAGTACGAAGCCCCTAAGGGAGCCAAGCGCGTAAAAACCATCAAGGTTTATCGTTGGTCACCAGACGATGCCGAAAATCCACGTCTTGATGAATATAATATCGACCTGGATAAGTGCGGCCCGATGATGCTGGATGCTCTCATCCATATTAAAGATAATATCGATAGCACCCTGACATTCCGCCGCTCTTGCCGCGAAGGGATTTGCGGTTCCTGCTCCATGAATATTGACGGCACCAATACCCTTGCTTGCCTGAAGCCTATCGATGAAATCAAAGGCGCTGCCAAAGTTTATCCACTGCCTCACATGGAAGTGGTGAAAGATTTAGTCCCCAATCTCAATCATGCTTATGCGCAATATGCATCCATTGAGCCTTGGCTCAAATCTGAAACACCACCGCCACCTGATAGTGAGCGCTTACAAACTCCAGAAGAACGCGCAAAGCTAGATGGACTTTATGAATGCATTCTTTGCTTCTGCTGTACGACGAGTTGCCCAAGCTATTGGTGGAATAGCGACCGCTATCTAGGCCCCGCAGTTCTCCTACAAGCTCAGCGCTGGATTTCCGATAGCCGCGATGAAGCAACTGGCGAACGTTTAGATAATCTAGAAGATCCTTTCCGGCTTTACCGCTGCCACACCATCATGAATTGCACCAACACATGCCCCAAGGGTTTAAACCCTGCTAAGGCTATTGCGGAAACCAAGCAATTGATGGTGAAACGGCAAGGCTGATGAGTAAGCCTAAAGCCATTGTGATCTCAGCCGCAGACGATAACTATCTATCTTTGGCACAAGATCTTTTTCATTCCATTCAGGCGCAGACCTTTGCTTATGAATTTGACTTGGGCTTGCTTGATGTGGGCCTAAGTGAACCAAGCAGAGCCTGGTTTAAAGCCAATAATATCCATACTGAGCCCGTTAAAAGCGATATTCAGTATCCAGCGCGCGCCGCATGGGAAGCACGCGTGCCCTCTTATCGGACGCTCTCAGCACGGCCATTTCTACGCCGCTACTTCCCAGGATATGATGTTTATATTTGGATGGATGCCGATGTCTGGGTACAGACACCTGATGCCCTGAACACCATGATTGAGGGCGCCAGTACAAGCTCCGCCATCCATCTCAGCGTTGAACTTGATCGTTGCTATAAAATGTTTTTTGAAGATGCAACGATGTGGAGTGTTTACAATGGCTGGTATCAGGCTTGTTATAACGATGATTTGATAACTGCGACCATGACTTTAAAGCCTATGCTGAATGCGGGTGTCTCTGCGATGTCAAAAGATTCACCCGTCTGGGAGACATGGCTCAAAATTTATGCGGACGCCCTTCAAAAACTACCAGAGCTCGACAACAAAACTTTTATGACAGATCAGCTGGCTCTCAACATCGCCGTCTTCATGAAAAATATGCCTCATGTGATTATGCCCGCTGCTTTTAATTGGCTCACCTTCTTTGCCATCCCGGTTTGGGATAAGAAAACATCTCAATATGTTGAACCTATGGCCCCCTATCGGCCTATTTCACAGTTTCACCTGACGCAAAAACCAAAATTACAGGTTGAGAAGATAACCTGTACGGATGGCACCATTATTGAGCGACCACTCACCTACCGTGCACGGAATAGCTAATGTCGAGCCAGGGTTATCTGCGGCATTTTTATACCTGCAATCAGCATGATCTCAGTAAATTTGTACCGTTTTACATCGGCACTAAGCAGCTGGGATGGATACCAAAAAATTTCGCAGGCCTTTTCTTACAAGATATGGATTTCTTTGAACCTTACACTAAAGGATTAATGCTGGCTCCGCGTTTTTCTTCCTTTCAGCAACGCAGTGAGGCATTGGCTGTAGCTTCAGCATGGCTAGCGGCACGCGTTGGCCGTGATTTGCGCCAAGAAATGTATCCCATTATTGAAAAATGGGGTGATGAGCCTTTAGCACAAATTGATAGAGCAGCAGTTCCTTGGTTTGGCGTGCGCGGTTTTGGTGTTCATGTGAATGGCTTTGTTCGCAAGGCAAGCGGCATTCACTTATGGATTGGTGAACGTGCAGCAGATCGCCTCATTGATCCTGGTATGCTGGACAATCTTATTGGTGGCGGGCAGCCTATTGGGCTCAGCATTGAAGACAATCTCTGCAAGGAAGCTAAAGAAGAGGCTGGGATTGATGCTAGCTTAGCAAAAACCGCTCAACGTTCGCGCGATATCGGCTATAAAATTGAAAAGAATAGCGGCTTACGCAACGACACACTTTTTATCTATGATTTAGAATTGCAGGAAGGCTACACGCCCAAGAACACAGACGGAGAAGTGGCCGCTTTCCATTTGATGCCGCTCGCACAAGTTGCAAAAATTATTCACGACACCAACGACTTTAAATTCAACTGCAACATTGTCATTATTGATTTCATGATCCGCCATGGATTTATTGATCCCCAACATCCCGAATATCAAGAAATGCAGGCCTTTTTAGCTAAGCCTTAGAGCGTAACTGCTCACGAAGAACCTCGGGCTTTTCACCTTCAAGCCGAAGTGCGCGCAATGTTTTGGCCTGATCTCGTTTAGCAAAACGTTTACCCTGCTCATCCGTAAGTAACGCATAGTGATGATAATCTGGCGTCTCAAAACCAAGTAATGCCTGCAAGAGACAATGGATATCCGTTGAGCGAAAAAGATCCTCGCCTCGCGTGATGAGAGTAATTTTTTGTAAATGATCATCAACAGTTACACTCAGATGATAACTGGTTGGCACGTCTTTGCGCGCCAAAACAACATCACCAAAATCCTGTGGTCTTGCCTCTATTTTACCTTTGGCCTGATCATTCCAAGACAAAGGTCCTGTAAGAGCTAAGGCTTTTTCTACATTCAGACGCCAATTCGCAACTTTATGCTCAGCTAATTTCTCTGCGCATTCTTGATCTGATAAATGCCGACAGGTTCCTGGATAAATCACGCCGTCCGGCCCTGTATGAGGTGCATGGCCAGCAGCTTCCGCTTCAGCGATAATTTCACGTCGCGTACAAAAACAAGGATAAAGAACGCCATGATCGCGAAGCTTAAAGAGAGCATTCGCATAGGTTCCCATATGCTGAGATTGAAGACGTACTGGTTGCGGCCAAGCCAACCCAAGCCATGATAGATCTTCATAGATCGCCTGCGTAAATTCTGGCTTACAACGTATTGGATCAATATCCTCAATACGCAACAGAAAGGTGCTCCCCTCATCTGCCGCACGATCAAAAGCAAATAGGGCCGAATAGGCATGACCCAAATGCAAGTAGCCCGTTGGGCTTGGTGCAAAACGCGTCACCGTCATGGTTTTTTGGATCTTTCATAATCTTCGATTTGTGCCGCATAATTTAGATCTGATGCAGCATTTTTAGTATTCCCTAATTTTTGCCAACACTGCCCACGCAAACGCCAAGCCTCGGCCATATCTGGCATAATTTTAAGGGCTTGATTGACATCAGAGATAGCATCCCAAAAACGCTCAAAACTTGCCCGCTCTAAGGCCCGATCAACCCATATTTCAGGATCATTGGGCTCGATTTTGAGAGCAATTGCATATTGCGCTTCAGCATTTTTGCTATCACGCGCACGTGAAAAAGCTGAACCGGACCGGGCATGCAATTCCGCAGCGTGGCGCGGATCCTGGGCGTTAGTTGCCGCTGCTAAAGCGGCAAATTCTTTTGCCGCTAAACTATACTCGCCTCTATTAAATTGCGCGGTTGCATGGCAGAGCCGTGCTTCATACCCTCCACCTTGCTTGTACCAATACATGGCATGCGCTTCGGCCATGTCTGGTATGTCCTGCGCTTCCTTTAGACATGCTTTAAGTTTCTCAGAACTGGCGAAAGCATCGCTTGACCCTAAGGTCAGCAGCACAGTTACAAAAAGGATGCGACTAGTTACGGTCATCCATTTTTAACGCCGCAATGAAGGCTGATTGTGGGATCTCAACTTCACCGAACTGACGCATGCGCTTTTTACCCTCTTTTTGCTTATCAAGCAGCTTACGTTTTCGGCTGATGTCACCGCCATAACATTTAGCTGTAACGTCTTTGCGCATAGCAGAGATGGTTTCACGCGCTATAACGCGACTGCCAATTGATGCCTGAATGGCAATTTTGAACAACTGCTTTGGAATAAGTTCCTTGAGACGCTCGCAGAGCATTCGACCGCGCTTTTCAGCTGCACTTCTGTGTACAATCATGCCGAGCGCATCGACAGGATCTGCATTCACGAGAATGGACATATGAACAAGATCGCTCTCGCGATATTCTTCTAAATGATAATCGAAACTCGCATAGCCGCGACTGATTGATTTGAGACGGTCATAAAAATCAAAAACAACTTCGTTTAAGGGCAAATTATAAATGAGCATGGCACGATTACCGACATAAGTCAGCTCCACCTGTTCACCTCGACGATCATTACAAAGAGCAAGAATACTGCCCAAATATTCGTCCGGCGTCAGAATGGTTGCTTTAATCCATGGCTCTTCCATTTTAGCAATCTTCACAGGATCCGGCATATCCGCTGGATTGTGTAATTCTTTCATCGTGCCATCAATCAAATGCAGTCGATAAATAACCGATGGCGCCGTTGTGATGAGATTAAGATTAAACTCACGCTCCAAACGCTCTTGAATAATTTCAAGATGAAGGAGGCCTAGAAAGCCACAGCGAAAACCAAAACCGAGAGCAACGGAACTTTCCGCTTCAAACTTGAAACTGGCATCATTAAGCGCAAGCTTACCCAAAGATTCTCGTAAATCTTCAAAATCAGCCGCATCAACTGGGAATAACCCGCAGAAAACCACAGGAATAGAGGGTTTAAAACCAGGTAATGGCTCAGCTGCTTGATTACGCTCATCTGTAATCGTATCACCAACCTTCGTATCGCTGATCTGCTTGATACCGGCGGTAATATAGCCCATCTCGCCCGCTTTCAATTCATTAACGGGAATTTTCTTAGGCGTAAAGAAGCCCACATTATCAACATCACGTGTCGCCATCGTTGCCATAAAGCGAACTTTCTGGCCTTTACGAATAACGCCATCAACCACACGTACAAGAATAACAACGCCCAGATAGGCATCATACCAACTATCAACCAGCAAGGCTTTGAGAGGGGCATCCAATTGCCCCTTTGGTGGAGGCAAGCGCGTGACAATCGCTTCCAAAACATCATCAATACCCATACCAGTTTTTGCTGAAATCGGAATAGCGTTTGATGCATCAATGCCAATGACGTCTTCAATTTGCTGCTTAATAC
>JBASWO010000038.1:0-2896 GCA_049276515.1 Alphaproteobacteria bacterium | reverse complement strand
GTTATGGATTGGTGACCGTACGCGTCAGTTGGATGGTGCCCATATTGAATTTATGCGTGGTATCAAAAATCCAGTTGGCTTGAAATGCGGCCCAACCACAACGCCAGATGAATTGCTTAAATTGATTGATGCTCTCAATCCGGCCAATGAAGCGGGACGTTTAACGCTTATAGCTCGTATGGGCTCAGAAAAGATCAAACAGAACTTGCCGTCATTACTTCAAGCGGTAAAGAAATCTGGAAAGATTGTTGTCTGGTGCTCTGATCCTATGCACGGTAATACAGAGATGTCAGCTTCAGGCTATAAAACGCGTAGCTTTGATCGCATTTTATCTGAAGCCAAAGATTTCTTTGCCATATGCAAGGCAGAAGGTGTGCATGCTGGCGGTATCCATCTCGAGATGACTGGTCAGGAAGTAACCGAATGCGTAGGTGGCTTATCCGCAGTGACTGATGAAGGGTTGGGTGAGCGGTATGAAACCCATTGTGATCCTCGCCTAAACGCCACCCAAGCCCTTGAATTAGCTTTTCTCGTGGCCGATCATCTTAAGAGTGGCCGGAAAGTAAACGACGCTTAATTAAGGGTTGCACGAAAGCGATTCAATAGGTACAAGTCTGTTCCGTTTGGGCATAAAAACGGCTCCCAGAACAGTTTAGAGGATTTAGTGACCGCCACTTCGTTGCAAAAACGAACGAGTATTCCTGCGCCTGAGAAGGCTACGGCGGTATTGGTGCTTTCGGATGGATCTGTTTTTTGGGGTAATGGTTTGGGCGCAACAGGCTCAACTGTTGGTGAAGTTTGCTTTAATACGTCCATGACAGGCTATCAGGAAATCCTGACTGATCCGAGTTATGCTGGACAGATTATCAACTTCACCTTTCCTCACATCGGCAATATCGGCACAAATGATGAGGATTTGGAAACGATTAAGCCCGCTGCTCGAGGGTTGATCTTACGTACGGTCGTAACTAATCCGGCTAATTGGCGATCCACTCAGCATTTAGATGCATGGCTAAAGCAAAATAATCTTATTGGTATCACGGGTATTGATACACGTGCTTTGACCATTCATATCCGTGACAATGGTGCCCCAAACGGCGTTATTGCTCATAGTCCTGATGGCAAATTTGATTTGGATACATTGCATGCTCAAGCGCAGCAATGGCCTGGTCTCGAAGGTATGGATTTAGCTAAACAGGTTTCATGCAGTAAATCCTATGCATGGAATGAAGGCATTTGGCATAAAGATCCGGCTCAACAGAAATTCCATGTTGTTGCTGTTGATTACGGTGCCAAACGTAACATTCTGCGGTGTCTCGTTGATGTGGGTTGTCGCGTTACGGTCGTTCCGGCAACGGTTACTGCTGACGAAATTTTTGCTCTCAATCCTGACGGCGTCTTTTTATCGAATGGCCCGGGTGACCCGGCAGCTACAGGTATGTATGCGCTAGCGCCAATCCGTGCAGTGATCGAACGAGGTATTCCGTTATTTGGTATATGTCTTGGCCATCAACTTATGGCACTCGCTCTCGGTGCGCAAACGCGCAAAATGAAGCTAGGTCATCGTGGCGCTAATCAGCCTGTAAAAGACTTACAGACAGGCAAAGTTGAAATTACCAGCCAAAATCATGGTTTTGAGGTTTTACCAGACACGCTGCCAGCAAATGTTGAGGTAACGCATATCAGTCTCTTTGATCAATCCAACGAGGGACTACGTATGAAAGACAAGCCTGCTTTCTCGGTCCAATATCATCCGGAAGCCTCACCAGGCCCCCATGACAGTCATTACTTATTCAAACGTTTTATAGAGATGATCGAAAAACATAAATCCACGCGGAGAGCAGCTTGATGACGCGGCCAGCATTCTTTGGCCGCTTGCATTCATCATTTCCTATTTTTCTTTTTTCACTAACACTCTTTCTCTCCGCAACACTTATGTTTGTTGCGCAGCTTATTATTGGCAAGCAAATGCTGCCCATGGTTGGTGGGTCACCAAGTGGTTGGTTGGTCGCATTATCTTATTTTCAATTGGTTCTTCTTGCTGGCTACGCCTTTGCACATTGGCTGACACGCTTTACACCCTTTATTCATGGGTTGGTTGTCATAGCTGTTTTATTGATCGGAATTATGTCATTGCCACTTCATCTGGGGGCAGGGCTTGCTAAGGTATTAGCGCCGAATGCGGGCGATGTTTTTTTATCATTGCTGATAAGTTTAAGCATACCTTTTCTTGGTCTTTGTATGCTGAGCCCGAGCTTGCAGCGTTTATTTGCTGTGAGATCACAGCGGCGTGACCCTTATTTTCTTTTTGCGGCTAGCAATGCAGGTAGCTTCATTGGGCTCTTTCTATACCCACTTGTTGTTGAGCGTTTTTTTGGCTTAGTGGCGCAATCTCATTATTGGCAAATTGGATATTACACCCTCATTCTTTGCTGCATTTTTTGTTTTATTGTTACCGATAACAAAATGGTTATGACGGCGAAGGAGGTCAAGACAATCTCCATTGATCGTCGCATGGCATTCTTGTTGGTAGTACTATCTTTTATACCTTCGAGCTTGACGTCGGCGCTCACAACGAAAATTACAATGGATGGCGGGGCAATACCATTTTTCTGGAGTATACCGCTCGCTTTCTATCTCTTGACCTTGGTTATGGCGTTTAGCCAGTCAGAGAAGAAGAGTCCCAAAATTCTTGCTGTTCTGCAGCCATTTGCTTTGGTGCCCTTGTTATACACCACCATGGTTTATCCATTATTGGCCGCTTGGAACGTTGTATATGTTCTCCCTTATATCTTGACGTTCTGTGTCACGACCCTTTTTTGTCACTACCGTTTGGCGCAATTGCGTCCTGTGCCCGCACAACTGACCAGCTTTTATTTATATATTGCTTTAGGGG
>JBASWO010000037.1:0-20366 GCA_049276515.1 Alphaproteobacteria bacterium | reverse complement strand
GTTTTAGAACAGCGCTTTCCTAACCCATAAGAAGCAATAGCACAATCATACTTTTCGGCCGCTTGTAAGTAAGCCAGGGGTGGGGCAAAGTTTAACTTCCTTCCTAGGGGCGTTCGGTCTCATGCGTTATGCACACTATATATGCCTCGGCCTCCTTTTAGGGCTCACTGCTTGTACCGGTGTAGCCACCACAAAGGCCTCTTATACCTTACCATCCAACCCGGGTGGGCGGGTTTGCACAAGCCAATGTAACGAAGCCCGCCATTTCTGTGCGCAGAATTGTGATTTGGATCATCGTCGCTGTATCATGAATGTTCAAAGCCAGGCGATGCAAGATTATGAACGCTATACGCGTGAGCAATTTGCAATTCGTGGTGCTGTTGAATTAAGACCGCGTGATTTTGAGCGCAGTGCGCCTTGTGATGCAGATAAAAAGAGCTGCTCGGACAACTGTGAATCTCACTATCAACCATGCTATGAAGGATGTGGTGGTAAGATCGAAACCATATCTTCTTGTCAATTTTTCTGCTTTTGAGATTTCATGACGCGCTCGACCAAAATCCATCGTGAACGTCCCACCAAAATTGTGGCGACTTTGGGACCTGTGTCATCAACCAAAACCATGATCCGGGCTTTGTTTGATGCAGGTGCTGATGTTTTTCGTTTAAACTTTAGTCACGGCAATCATGCCGATCATCGCTCGCGCATGGCGCTCATTCGCGAAGTTGAGCATGATGTGGGAAGACCCATTGCTGTTCTTGCGGATTTGCAGGGCCCCAAACTTCGCGTTGGCACTTTTGGTAAGGGTCCCATCGAATTACATGTGGGGCAAACATTTCGCCTTGATCTCAACGCAGCTCCAGGTGATCAAAACCGCGTACAATTGCCGCATCCAGAAATTTTTGCGGCGATCGGCCCCGGCAGTGAGTTGCTTTTAGACGATGGCAAAGTCCGTTTACGTGTCGAAAAAAGTGGTGCTGATTTCGCTGATACGAAAGTGATTAGCGGTCATACGCTTTCAGACCGTAAGGGTGTGAATGTACCAGATGTTGTGTTGCCACTCTCTCCTCTTACAGAGAAAGATCGTAAAGACTTACAGGCTGCCCTTGATATGGGCGTTGACTGGGTTGCTTTATCATTTGTCCAGAGACCTGAGGATATTACCGAAGCGCGCAATCTCATTGGTGATCGCGCAGCCGTACTTGCCAAATTAGAAAAGCCATCGGCTGTCAATAATTTGATGGCTATTTTAGAGCTATCTGATGGTGTGATGGTAGCACGTGGTGATCTTGGTGTTGAGATGCCGCCCGAGAATGTGCCGCGCACGCAAAAATTGATCGTAAGAGAAGCGCGGCGCATTGGTAAGCCTGTGATTGTGGCAACGCAGATGCTCGAATCTATGATTTTAAATGCAACACCAACCCGCGCTGAGGCATCGGATGTTGCGACGGCCGTTTATGATGGTGCGGATGCTATTATGTTGTCGGCAGAAAGTGCAACCGGCCAATACCCTCTTGAAGCCGTCACGATGATGGATCGTATTGCTCGGCATACCCAAGAAGATCCCGCCTATCACACAGGCATTAATGCGGCTCACCCCGATCTCATGCATACGGCAGCCGATGCGATTACGGCGGCAGCGCGGCAAGTGGCAGCAACTATTGAGGCTGCTGCAATCATCACCTATACGACATCAGGATCCACAACATTACGCGCAGCGCGTGAACGCCCCGATGTTCCTGTTGTTTGTTTGACATCAAAATTAGAGACTGCGCGGCGCCTTACTTTATCCTTTGGGGTGCATGCTGTGCAGACGCCGGATGTGGCTAGCTTTAGTGAAATGGTTCAAAAGGCTGTACAAATTATTTTACATGAAGGCTTGGCACATGTTGGTCAACGCGTTGTCATCACTGCAGGTGTTCCTTTTGGCACGCCTGGCAATACAAATATTTTGCGTATTGCCTGGATTGAGGAAAAGGATGATCCACGCCAATTATCCCTGCCTGCGTAAAAACATTTAAGGAGTTGCTATGGCGACAGCGTCCGTACTGCGTTCCATCAATCCTGCGACCGATGAAATCTTGGGTGAAGTTCCCGTAACATCCATGCCTCAGGTCAAGGCCGCTGTTGATCTAGCGCGGCAGGTGCAGCCTGCTTGGCGTAAGCTTGGTGTTGAAGGCCGAAACAAAATATTTGAAAAACTGTATCAAGAAATTTCATCTCAGCGCGATGCCATCATTACATTGATCGCCAAAGAAATGGGATTTCCCATCAATCAAGCGCCACGCACTTTTGATGCGCCCTTAGAGCGCTTACGCTGGAATATGGATAATGCTGGTAAAGCTTTAGCTCCTCAAACAACGTTTGAGGATGCAAAGCAATTGCATCAAATTCATTTTGAGCCCTACGGCGTTTACGCAGTTATTGCACCCTGGAACAATCCGCTTTCCAATTTCACTCTGACAGCTATGCAGCCTTTATTCGCTGGCAATACTGTTGTTTATAAAATGTCGGAAGAAGTGCCACTCTTTGGCAAATTACTCAGTGATCTCATTAAAAAAGCAGGTATGCCGGATGGCGTCTTTACCCAAGTTTTTGGTGGCAAGGATGTAGGCGAAGCTCTGGTACAGGCCAATGTAGATCATATCCATTTTACTGGCAGCACGGCAGTTGGTGAAAAACTTTATCAGGTTGCAGCAGAGAAATTTATTCCTATAACTCTGGAGCTTGGTGGGTCAGACGCAGGCATCGTTTTCGAAGATGCTGATCTTGACCGTTTAATTGAAAGCATCTTCTGGGCGCGCTTTATTAATTCAGGTCAAATCTGTAACAGCTTAAAGCGTCTCTTCGTTCATGAAAGCCGTTATCACGAATTGGTAGAAAAGCTGATCGCCTTTATCAAAAAACAAAAGGTCGGCAATCCATTGCAAAATGACACGGCATTGGGCCCGCTGATTTCTAAGAAACAACGAGATACATTATGGGCACAATTCCGAGATGCGATAACGCGGGGCGCTAAAATCCTTCTTGATCAGAAAGGTTCGATGCCACATACGGGCTCATATTTTGCACCTGTGCTTATGACGGGTTTAACCTCTGATATGCGTGCTTATCATGAAGAATTATTTGGTCCCATCCTGCCGATTACGACGTTTAAGGATGAGGGTGAGGTCATAAAACTGGCTAATAATACGGATTACGGGCTTTCAGCTTATATTTATACGGAAGATCGTGAACGCTATCAGCGTGTTGCCTCGCAATTACAGGCGGGATCAATCGCACATAATACCGTCAGCTTTTTCCGCTCTTTCAATCCGTTTGGTGGCTATAAACATTCGGGCCTAGGTCGCAGCAATGGCGTGATTGGCCTTCAATCTTGCTGTCAGGTCAAAGTCATTAGTATGGAAAAAGCGTGAGCGCACTTTTACAGAAAGCCGTTGCGGCACATCAAGCTGGCCAGTTGGATGAAGCCGAGCGGCTTTACCAAACTGTTTTGAATGAGCAACCCGAACAGCCGGATGCCTTGGCTTTACTGGGTGTTGTCATTGCAACCAAGGGTGATGTTGATCAAGCCTTGCCGCTTCTCGATAAGGCCATTCGTCTTGATCCGCAATCTGCCTTGTTTCATTTCCATCGTGGCAATGTTTTGATGAAGGCACAGAAATTACCGGACGCCATATCTGCGTATCACGAAGCCATTAAGTTGCAGCCTGGGATGGCGCAGGCTCATTACAATTTGGCAAATGCATTACGGGCTGCACAGGATTGGCAAGGCGCCATTACCTCATATCAAAAAGCTATTCAGCAGCAACCGAATTACGCTGAAGCCTATAACAACCTAGCGCTCGCCCTGGTGCATGAAAAACACTATGACGCCGCTATGGAGCAGGCTTTGAAGGCTGTAGCTATGGCGCCCGAATATGGCGATGGCTGGATCACAGTTTGCAATATTGCCGAACAGATGAAGGATTATCAGTTGGCGGTCGAAGCAGGGTCGCGCACCGTAAAACTGATGCCTGACAATCACCGTGCTTGGTTTGGTTATGGGGTGGCACTGAACCGAATGGATCGCAATGAAGAGGCGATCGAAGCTTATATGAAAGCCCTTCATTTACAGCCGGAGCGTGCTGATATCTGGGACAATGTTGGTCAGACCTATCAATCACTCAATTGGCTGGATAAGGCCGAAGATGCTTTCCGTAAAACGATTGAAGTCGCAGGCCAGACCCTTACTGACGAAAATCGCGAAGTTGATGAGAAAGAATATGGTAACCGCCATTGGCATCTGGCTCTCATGGAGTTATTGCGCGGCAAATATAAAGAAGGTTTTGCGCGTTATCGTTCCCGCTTTGAAGAAGTGGGTGGTCTGAAACGGCCTCCTTATTCAAAGCCCTTATGGAAGGGTGAAGATCTGCACGGTAAAACAATTTTAATTACCGATGAGCAAGGTTACGGCGATACATTGATGTTGGCGCGGTACTTACCGCTCTTAAAACAACGCGGCGCGAAAATTAAATTCTCCGTACATCCTGTCCTTAAAACACTGTTTGATGGTTGGGGTGAAGTTGATGATGTCATCGTCCATGGCACAACCGTGCGCGGTGATGAGTATGACTATTATGCCTCCGTCTTTGACTTGCCCCATCGCTTTGGAACAACGCTTGAGACAATTCCTAATAAGATCCCTTATTTGCCAAAGTTGGAGCCAAGCGCTGAGACGAAACTTGTCACTACAGATAAAATAAAAGTGGGTGTGGTTTGGGGCGGTAGTCCCTTGCATTCCAATGATGCGCGTCGTTCTATTCCCTTACCTTTATTTGCTAAGCTTTTTGATACACAAGACATCGTTTTTTATAGTCTTAATCGCGATATGAAAAAAGGTGATGCCGAGTTACTACCAACATTGCCGCTTACAAATTTAGCGCCACAGCTCAAAACCTTTGCTGATGCGGCGCGCTTCATTGATCAGTTGGATTTAGTGATTACGGTTGATACGGCAACGGCGCATTTGGCTGGTGGTATGGGTAAGAAAGTTTGGGTTTTACTGCCCTTCGCGCCAGATTGGCGTTGGCTCACAGATCGTGAGGATAGCCCTTGGTATCCCTCTGCACGATTATTCCGGCAAGATAAACTCAGTGACTGGGATAGCGTCGTGAGTAAAGTGAAAGCTGCTTTGCTTCAGCTTAAGCCGCGCTCGTAATCACTGAATGTCAAAACACGTTTGATGGTTTGGCCGGCTGTTGTCATCAAATCAAGTTCACGTAATTTCTGTTGATGTGTAATATGAATAACGGACAGTTCTGTGCGCGGTACAGTAGGGCGCAGATAGTTTCCTGTCGCCTCATCGACCATCGGTAGGGCATAGAGCGAAAGCCAATTAAATTCAGCTGGCATGATCTTATAAGGTAAACTGTTCATATGTAGAGCAACATTCAAACTCAGTTGCTCACTCATAAAATTTTCGCGGCCTAATTGCGGTAAACGCTGCAAACATTGAGTAAATGTTTCACCCCATGTGCTCCAAACGGGTGAGTTCGGCGCCAGCGCTAAAATGCCAGTATTCAACATGGGGCGCGGAAAAATTTGCGCGGTAATCTCATCTGGAAAATTCGCCTTGTACCATTTCAGATGATATTCCCAGGGTTGCGATCCATAAAAATAAGGCATGTAGTCGCGATCTATTTCAGAGACGACATAGACAGCCTGATCTGATGCCGCTGCCGGCAACATCGTTGTAATGGCTGCATCATTCTGTGCCCATGTATCGGCATCCATCCACATGTAAGCATTAAAGCCAGGAAAATAGTCGCGCAAATAAGGTCGTGCGGTCATGGCGCGGTAATAGGGGGCTTGTTTTTCCCAAGCAGCACGAGCGGGGTATTCGATATCTATGTTTGCAGATTTGATGATCACATCAAACGCAGACAATTTGGCTTTAGCCTCATCACTGAGGCCAAGATCAAGAATGCCGATGGAAAAAGATATGGATGATTTTAAACGCCGCAATGAGCGCAGCAAATCAAGCGCCAAAGGGAGATAGGTATCATCCGATGCAGTGACAATGATGTAACGTGAAGCGCTCATAGGGCTTCACATTCAGGCCTTAGCCTTGCCGTGCTTTGTAGCGCGGGTTCTTCTTGTTGATGACATAGATGCGGCCTTTGCGGCGCACGATTTTGCAGTCAGCATCACGCTTTTTGAGCGATTTAAGTGAATTGGCAATTTTCATATCTCTACCTTACGTAAAAGTCGCGGCAATCTAGGGAGTTAAAGGGTCTTATGTCAAGGAAAGCCGCGCAAAGCCCCGCTGTTTTCGGAAGTGTATTGTAAGAGGCGGAAGCTTCAATATTAACTTTTAAACCCACTTAAGACGTTAGATGCCTAAAACTGACATTTTGGCTAAAAACGACCATTCAGACTCAAAATTGAAGTGTTCAGACACATTTTTTGTATGCATTTTGGGCTATTTTTCTCTCTCAGCAGAGTTTATGGGCATAAACACCATATTTTATGACTGTAAATCAGCGACATTAACTACTTTATTGTCAAAAATGCTTTGTGGCTGTCAGAATTAACTTATTTAGATGCCATATTCCTGTGATTTTAATGGAGTTTAACGCAGCAATATGACCTTAAAAAACAGAGTTTCTGTCTAAATTACTGAAATCCTGGAAAAAAAGGCAGGCTTTATGCTAATTATAGCCACCGCCGGGCAGAACAGACCTCATAGAACAACAGAGGAATGCTGGACTATCTCGGTATCGACATAAAGAAGCGAGGGTCACGTGAGGAATATGATGGTTGGTATGAAAAAGAAAAAGGTCGCTGCTGTGAAAAAACCAATGAAAATGAAAGCTGCACCAAAGCCAAAATACCGCAGCAACATCCTCAAGATGCCGCGCCCAAGCTTGGTTGCGCAATTGGCATCGAATGATGGTCAGAAGCTGGCACCACGTTTGCAGGCCGTTGTCGATAAAAGCGAAATTAATGACGTGCTGACAACTTTTGCGCGTGGCGTTGATCGCATGGATGAAAATCTACTGCGCTCAGTCTTGCAACCTGATGCGACCCTCGATCTGGGCCCTGGTGTGTTCCAGGGTACGGGTAACGATTACGTCAATTGGGTTCTTGGTGTCATGCAACAGATCAAGACCTCACACCACATGATTGGCAATATCCGCGTTGAGCTCGAAGGTGATGTTGCTCTGGTCGAATCCTATTTCCACGTCCATTTCCGCGTCGACAAACCCATCGGTCGTGAAGATGTATTTATGGGTGGACGTAATTTGGATCGCATGGAGCGTCGTCCCGCAGGTCCAGGCGGCGTATGGAAAATTGTTCACCGTAAGCAAATGTTGGATTGGGTGCGTACAGAAGCTGTTTCAGACATCTTCTATCACCAAAATCCAGATGCTTTGTGGAGCTATCGCAATAAGACAGATCCTTCCTATCAAATGGCCAATTTCCCCGGCAGCCAAACTAATGGCAAATTGCCAGCTTTCCTTGGCCGTCGTTATGAAAGCAAGAGCGTCAAGTTCTAAGCCTCTATTTTTGAATTAAAGCCCGGCGAAAGCCGGGTTTTTTCATGTTTATTCCTCACGTCCTTCGAATTGCGCGCAGGCCTGAGTTTTGACATACTCCTTGTATGTTTAGTTTTAAAAAGCGCACGATTTTTACAATGCCCAAAGCTGCATGGCTTATCTTTGCAGCCTCTGTTGGCGCTTTAGCTTTCGTCTTCATCAGCCAATATGTTTTTGGTTATGAACCTTGCGTGTTGTGCATATGGCAACGCGTGCCGTATGGCTTGGCCGCTGTTTTGTCATTGATTGCTGTTGTGCGCAAACCATACGGCTTCTATACGCAAATTCTTATGCTGCTTTGCGCCAGTCTTTTCGTATTGAGCGCTGGTCTTGCCCTTTTTCATACGGGCGTTGAATTACATTGGTGGCTGGGAACATCAGGATGTGCTGTCGAGCCACTTTCAGGTGCCTCCGTCGATGATGTTCGTACAGCACTTTTGAAAACACCTGTCGCGCGCTGCGATCAGATCAGCTGGACTTTCCTTGGGTTTTCCATGGCCAATTGGAACATTCCTTTTTCTCTGGGACTTGCAGGTCTTTCTGTAAGTGCGGCCCGTAAAACATGAAAAAGAAAGTATCCAAAAAGAAATCTCCTCGTCGTACAGTTTTGCCAGGTGACCGCAAACGTGATGCAATCATTGAGCGTATGATCCGTGTTGATCATGCTGGTGAATTTGGCGCACAACGTATTTATGCTGGGCAATTGGCTGTGTTAGGCGACAGTAAAATAGGTCCCACAATCCGCCATATGGCAAAACAAGAAGATGTGCATCTCGAGGCTTTTGAGAAACTCATTATTGATAGGCGCGTAAGGCCTACCGCTTTGCATCCTTTATGGCATGTGGCTGGCTATGCCTTGGGTCTTGCGACTGCATCCTTGGGTGAAAAGGCGGCTATGGCTTGCACAGTGGCTGTCGAAGAAGTCATTGATGAGCATTACAAAAGGCAATTAGAGCAATTGGCTGGGGATGAGCCACAGCTCGCTAAGCTCATTAAAAAATTTCGTGATGAAGAGATTGAACATAAAGACACAGGCCTTGATCACGGCGCAGAAGATTTGCCCTATTATCCGATTTTGCGTGCGCTTATTCGCAGAGGATCGAAAACAGCGATCTGGCTGTCGGAAAGATTTTAGCTTTCCAGTTCCGTATCCCAATAAAGATAGTCACGCCAACTTTCATGCAAATAGTTGGGTGGGAAAGCGCGACCATTTTCTTGTAATTCATGGCTGAGCGGGCGCCACGGTGCTTGCTTTGGATACATGCCGCATTGTTGAGGGAGACGACTGCCTTTAAAAAGATTGCAAGAACAACAGGCGGTGACAACATTTTCCCATACCGTACGGCCACCTTTTGATCTTGGGATAACATGGTCGAAAGTAAGATCGGGTGTGGGGCGTCTATGGCCGCAATACTGACAGCTGAAACTATCGCGCAAGAAAACATTGAACCGCGTAAAAGCGGGATACCGTGACGTCGCAATATATTCTTTCAGCGCAATCACGCTGGGTAATTTCATTGTAAAACTGGGAGAGTGCACTTCGCGTTCATATTCTGAGAGAATATTGACGCGGTTCAGAAATACAGCCTTCACGGTGTCTTGCCAGGACCAAAGGGAAAGCGGAAAATAACTCAGAGGCCGAAAATCGGCATTGAGGACGAGGGCTGGACAGCTCTCAGGCGATGGTGACACTCAACCATTCCTTCCTCGAAGCCCCGGATCACGAATCCGTCTTACGGCTTCGAATCTAATTTTATTTAACCATGATGTAGTGAATTTTAGGTAAAAGATCAACCACCCCACACCCCTTTGATAAACTTCAATCCTTCCGCAACCCCAACGTCATCAATGGTGTGGCCGGTATAGGGACAGGTAATGGTTTGCACTGCAATACCTGCAATTTTGAGGGCATTTTCAGCAGCGCCCATGGCGGCAAAAGGCACTACTTCATCCATTTTGCCGTGAACTAAAAGTACGGGTGGCGATGATTTTTTCTCAGCACGCAATGTGTCTCCACCCACTAAGAGTCCAGAATAGCCAACAAGACAAGCAACCGAAGCGGCGCGACGTGGCACGGTGTAGAGGGCCATCATTGTTCCTTGAGAGAAACCAACGATAGCCAATTTATCGGGCGTTAAATTGCGACTTGAGAGAATGTGATCAATATACGCATTAAGATGATCGGCCGCATTTTTTGTACCCTCCAACATGGATGGCATATCAAATGTCTGAAGGCTGAACCATTGCCGTCCACCAAAATCAGGTGGGCCCATATCAAAGGCAAAGGGAGCATCGGGGCAGATAAATTCGCAGTCAGGTAAAGCGCTGCGCCAAACCTCGCCTAAAGAGAGAAGGCCACCTGAGCCACTATCACCAAGCCCATGAAGAAAAATGACGGCGCGTTGTGGCGCGCCGCCATTGAGGGGTAGGAGATTGTAATCTTTCAGCATGCCTTTATTTAGGGGCAACCTTGCTGTCTGCGGCATAAACGACGCGTGCCGATAGTGTAATTTTTTCAGCGCGTTCCATGGGGGCCATGGGAGGTGATGCTTTGGCAGAGTCCATGGCCATCATGGTCATGTTAGCTTGACCACGCACAACACGCGGCATGGGTGTTGGCTCGTCATTGTTACCCGTGAAATTGATGGTGCCAATGCGATAGGTACGGCCAGGGATAGCAGCATTAAGAGCGGCAAGCTGATCGCTCGCACTCTTATATAATTTAGCGCGAAGCGTCGCGCGTGCTGCTTCCATTTCTTCCAGGGTTGGGCTGAAATTAATGTCGCTTACCGTTACTTGCATACCAGCCTTGCTGAGCTTCTTTGCAGCTTCTTGCAAACCATTTAATTGGTTCTCTGGAAGGCGCGCAACATACATGGCGCTCCAGCGCTCAAGACCTGTTTGATCTTGGCTCCGGTTAAATGATGTTAAACGCCAATCGCCTTTCGAGAGATCGTTGACGGCCTTGACCATATCGCTGCGCATGGTACCGGCATTGCTGGCGGTTACGGCAGCTTCGACAGCAACTGTAACTTCGGCCGTTTTTGTAGTGACCCATTCTTCACCCGCAACATCTAAAATGACGCGATCATCAGGTTTAGGCATCAGTTCTTGAGCTTGTGCGGGGGAGCCCAACATCAAAAGGCAAAGCAGAGAAGGAAGGAGAAGGCGCGTCATGGAAACCTCTTGGCTGGGGGTTAGAAATCTAGATCGGCATAATGGCGTGGAGGAGGGAAACCCGCAATATGATCGCCTAAGATGCTACGAAAACTAGGGCGAGATTTGAGGCGTGCATACCATTCCTTGGCCATAATATGGCTATCCCATGGCACATCACCTAAATAATCAATTACGGATAGGTGGGCCCCAGCTGCAAGATCAGCAAAAGTTATACTGTCACCAGCGAGCCAGTTCCGACGTTCGGTTAGCCAAGCAATATAGTCCAAATGACCACGAATATTATGACAACCCGTACGGATTAAAGCGCTATCCGGCTCACCTGAGCCCATCAAACGTTTTAGTGCTTTTTCACCTACGAGGGGCAAAGTCACTTCATTATAAAATTTGCGGTCGAACCAGCCGATAAGGCGGCGCACTTCAGCGCGGCTAAAAGGATCTTTACCGAGCATGGTAGCTGCGGCCTGTGTCTCATCTAAATATTCACAAATCGCTTGAGCTTCGGCCAAGACTTGCCTTTCACCATCTTGCTCAACTGTTAAAACAGGAACTTCGCCTGATGGGTTAAGCGTCAGAAAATCAGCGCTCGGATCCCAGGGTTTTTCGATGACGTAATCACAGGCAACCGACTTTTCAGCCAGGGCCAATCTGACGCGGCGTGAAGGCGGATCTAGAGGGTGGTGATAGAGACGGTAAGTGATGGTGGGCATGCCCTAGAGGTAACATGGACGCATGAAAACGTCATCCCGGAAAATGCTTATTTCCCTTCACGTCGCCAAGTCAGCATAGCCGTAATCAAAAGAGCACTGATCCAAAGCCAAGCGGGTAAAAGTGGATAGGCCTTGCTACCCGTTACACGGAACTGACCATTTTGTTTAAGCCCAATCCAGTTCCAACCCTGTTGTGTGGCGTTAGGTGCTGTACGCTTAATTTCAGGCCCGTCAGCATGATCAATAAGCCAATTTATAGCGCCATTCGAGGCCTTAACGGCAGTTTTGATTTTTTCGTCTGTAGCGCGCATATCACCAAATTCGGGTGCGTCAGTGGGGCCGACCATAGCAAGAATTTCGTTATCGCCATCTTTGAGCCGATAAAGACCTGTCATCGAGACAGGAAGGGTGGCAGCTAAAACACCAGGTTGTTTGCTTGGTGTGAGTGTCACGGTTTGAGATGTATTCTCAGGATCGATGACTTGGATTTGCAAGCTATCATCGCGAAGGCTTTGCTTGGTGATAGATAATTGCCAACCGTCATCAACAATTTCACCGTGGGCTCGTAAGGCTGTTTCATCCAGCTCAGGTTCTTGAACAAGCCAGTGTACGATACGGCGCAAAAGTTCTGCTTGCGGCCCGCCACCTTCAAAACCATGTGACCATAACCAGAATTGATCACTTAAAAATTGAGCCACACGTCCTTGGCCAACATGATCAAGAACCAAAAGCGGCTGGTTATTAATGCCACTCATCAACACTTCGCCTTTGAGTGATCGTGCACCGATTTCACGGAACCAATGTCCCCATTTGTCACGGGGGGTGATTGTCGTGAGTGAAGATGTAACGGGATGACGTTGGCCAGGGAGGGTAAGGTCGGGGCGGAAGCCGCCGGTAAGTAATTTGCCGGTTGGTTGTGTCGGTAAAACACGTGCCAGGGGTGAAACATCAAGTGGCGGAACATCAACATCTGTGCTGCTGGAGATTAATAAACTGCCGCCATTTTCTACATAATCGGCAATATTTTCGAGATAGGCGTCAGGGACCAGAGATTGTTGGCGAAAACGATCAAAAATAACCAAGTCAAAACTTTGCAACTTGATTTCAAATAATTCATGGACAGGGAAAGCAATCAGCGACAATTCATTGTTAGGAATATTGTCTGCCTTCATTGGTGAACGCAGAATGGTAAAATGGATAAGATCCACTGCAGGATCAGCTTTTAAAAAATTACGCCAGGTACGACCGCCAATGTGCGGTTGACCTGAGACTAAAAGAACGCGAAGGCGATCGCGGATACCGTTTACAGAAACAGCCACAGCATTATTAATAGGCGTCAGTTCATTAGGCAGAGGCGGTGTTGAGAAAGCAAATAAATTTTCGCCCGCATGTTCAATGGGCACTTGAAAAGGGATGTCTTTGCCAACAGGCATTGTAACTGTCTGGCTTTGGCCTTTATCGGGTTGGAATGTAACGGTTGCTGTATCGCTTTGCGCTTTGGGTTCATCATCAATGCGTAGCGTTAATTCAACCGTACTGCCCACAAGGCCATAAGCCGGAGCTTGCTTGATAACGATACGGCGGTCGGTTTCATTATGGTTTCCTGCGATGAGGGCATGCAGAGGTGCATTAATCTCTGTCTCATTTTTATCGTGAATTTGACCATCTGTAATAGCAATGATGCCGGCCAAACGATCACGTGGGATGGCGCCGAGCTTTTGCTCAAGTGCGCGCAAAAGATTGCTTTCGTGGCTGCCTTTGACATGAAGTGTTTCAACTTCCAAATCCGGAAAAGCTGCCAGTTTTTTCTGTAAACTTTCAAGAACATGTGCTGCTTGCTCGCCGCGTTTTCCTAACTTCATACTGGCGCTATCATCAATGACGAGAAGAGCAGTGTCTTTAAGGGGTTCGCGTTGTTCGGCAATGAGGGAAGGATTAAAGAAAATAAGGGTTAGAAGTGCAAAGGTAACTGCGCGTCCGACACTGCCCTTGCTGCGTTTATAAAGGGCATAGATCACCAAGCAAATCGCTAACCCACAGAGAAGCTGCAAGGCTTCCATCGGCAAAAGGGGTGAAAAGATAATGTGAAGATGACCGTTCATTTGCCCATTCTCTTCAGTAATTCTTGGGCATGCAGCTGGTCGGATTTATAGTTTCCGGTGAGAGCGTACATCACAATATTGATGCCAAAACGAAAAGCCTGTTCACGTTGTAACTCACCGCCAGGTGTGCAGGGGAACAGAGGATTGCCGCGTTCATCTAAAGCCCAAGCAGCGGCCCAGCCATTATTGCCCATAAGCACTGTGGCAACACCATCATTGGATGATGCATCTTCGGGCTCGAGCCAGAAATCTGGATTGTTATAGCGACCAGGAAAATCATTTAACAAAAAGAAGCTACGTTTGAGAACATGATCTTGCGGCAGCTTGAGCAAAGGCGGCATATCAATATTGCCAAGCGTGGCTTGTAAAAGAATTGGAGAAGCTTTTTCACCATTGAGAGTGTCGATCAAAACCATGCCGCCATGATGCAGGTATGTATTGATGCGCTGAGCCCCTTCTTCTGATAGGGGCGCCTGATGTGGCAAAATAGGCCAGTAAATAAGGGGAAAGAAGGATAGCTCATCCGTATTGGGATTGAGGCCGGCAACACCAATATCATCAATTGATGTGCGGTGTTGGAGCATGCGCGCAAGACTTGTGAGGCCAAGTTCAGAAATACGGTCCGTTTCACGATCACCTGTTTGAATATAGGCCAAGGTTGTTCGCGAGGTCAGCTCAATGGGGCTGTTCGGATCCGATGCTGCATATGCAGGCGAGAGGAAAAAGACAAAAAGTAAAACAGCGGCCATGGTTTTGCGGCCAACAGTCAAGATGCCCCTGAGCCATAAACTGATCAGCATATCGATCAGCAGCAAAGTAAAGACAATGGCGAGCAGGAGGGGCATTAAATCACTCTCATCTGCTTTTTGCTGATAGGGCTCAGTCGTTATGTCTTTAAGAACATCAGGGTTAGGAAGTGCTGTACCCAAATTAAAAGCACGGTTCATTGTATCGCCACCATAAATCCCAGGCGGGTGTTTTGGTGACGGTGTAATGTGACTGAAATCATTGTCAGTAATGGGCTGTGCTGCTCGGTCTGGCTTCACATCATTGCCAAAGGCATCAAGCATGCGTAATGGCGGCAGTGAGGTAAAATGCGTGTCTGCGTTTACGCCGTGCGACAAATCTACGATCCGGCGCAACATGTCTACGAAGAGACCTGATAAAGGCAAATTAGACCAATCTGATTTTGGTGGTACATGGAATAAAATACTCATGCCGCGGCTGATGTTTTTTGCCGTTACTAAGGGTGTGCCGTCAATCAAACTCGCCCAGTTGCGTTGGGCTAGATCTGCTGAGGGCTCCGCCAAAATTTGGCGGTTTATTGTGACGTCTTCAGGTATGGGAAGGCCGCGAAAAGGGCTGGTTGTAGAAAATTCACGGAGTTTTTGAGGTGTGGTCCAACTGAGGCTGCCGCCCATAGCGCGATCGCCGGTGCGAACAATAACTGGCAACAACTCACTTTGTTCAGCCTTCTGTTCCGTTGCGAGATGCTCGCCAGCAAAACGTACAAGAACACCACCCTGTTTGATCCAATGGGTCAAAGGAGCAATCTGATTTTGCCGTAATTCAGTGTTATCCGTGAGGACGAGCACAGACATTTTCTTATCGAGCAATTCATCGAGCGATCCAACATGCAAATCCGCATAAGGGTCTAAGGCGCGATCAATATAATAAAGTCCGTTAAGAAGAGAGTGTTGGGCGATATCAGACTTATCGCCAATAAGGCCAACGGGCCGATGCTCCCAGCTGGCATCTAAGACCACGGTCATAGCAGCGCTGTGTTGGCCTTCAATGACAAAGCGCGTCACTTGATTGCGGATATCAAGTGGCATCGTAATCGGTGTTGTGGCGCGTGGAGATCCAGGAGCAAAACTGGTCGCAAAATGTGATAATATATGGCCATCACGCGCTACAGCGGCAATGGCAATCGTGGCTGCATCACTTTGAGCAGCGCGTAAAACACCAATCGATAAATCTTCACCATCGGTTGTTGGGGGCTGTAACAGATAAATGGGTCTTTCGGCATCACTTAAAACGCGAACCTCGCTCGCATCTTTGAGACCTGCGTAAAAAATCTTTGCGTCAACACCGCCAAGACCACTCGATAACCAAATACTTTCCTTAAAATTTATCTGAGCTAAAAGATTTTTAGCTTCCCCCCATTGGCTGGGCCAAGGCATAGGTTTAATACGTTCAGCTTCTGCATAAAGTGCTTTAGCCGCCATGGGGCCAATGATTTGCAAAGGGCTACCATCACTCGAAGGTGCTGTCGTTAAAAGTGCGGCCTCACGATTATCACGCTCAGCCTGTTTAATTAGAGCCTGGAGGGCTTTTTGACGCGTATCCCAGTCACGTGCTGCTGCCCAGTCGTTATCGATGGCTATTAAAAGGGTGCCTTTGCCGGTTGTTGTCGCTTGCGGGTTAATGACAGGTTGGGCGAAAGCTAGAATTAAAAGAATAAGGGTTAGAAATCGCAACAAGAGAAGCCACCATGGCGTACGCTTTGGTGTTTGTTCTTGAGTAACGAGATCACGCAGTAAAGAGAGTGCTGGAAAGACAACGCGTTGAGGCGAGGGTGGCGTTAAGCGCAATAACCACCATAAGAGGGGAAGCGCCATAAGAAAGGCGAGCATGTAGGGTGCGGCAAAGGTAAAGCTGCCCCACATCACAAGCTCCGCTGTCCATCAGCTAGATTTTCATACAACTGCATCAGAGGTATATGCGGCAATGTATTGGTCACATGTTGCATATAATGCCAGCCCGCTCCTTTGGCCGTGCGCGCTAAATTTTCTTTATGCGCTGCCATTCGCTGCTGATAAGGCTCGCGTAAACTTGCAGCGTTAGGAACCAGCAAAGATGTTTCGCCTTCACAGCCCTCAATCTCGATGCGGCCCTCAAGGGCAAAATTATTTTCTAAGGGATCAAGGATGTGAAGCATGACGCCACGCAACTGCAGAGCTGCGTAACGACGTAAAAGATTTTGTAAAACATCCGGCGGCATTAAAAAATCACTGCACAGGATAACTTGAGCGTGACGCGCGATAGGAATGTCAGGTGGTAGACTATCGCCTTTAAAACTGCCCATGCGCACAACTATATTTTCAAGGCCATGCTTGCCGTGCGCTGTTATTTTGCGGCGATCTAACCAGGTTACCTTTTCGCCGCCACGCAGCAAAAGACTAGCTAAAGAGAGCATCAATAATTGTGCGCGCTCGGCTTTTGTGGGGAGCTTTTTGTGGGAAGAGTACTGCATTGAGCCGGATGTGTCGGCCCAGACATAGGCACTTTGGGCCGCTTCCCATTCGCGTTCACGGATAAAAATTTTGTCCGTACGTGAGGACTGCCGCCAATCAATGCGTTCGGCAGGATCACCTTGTTCATAACGGCGGAACTGCCAGAATGTTTCACCAATCCCAGCGCGTCGCCGGCCATGCACACCTTGCATGACAACAGCGGCCACGCGTTCTGCTTCAATCAGTAAAGGAGGTAATAGCGCCCCAAGCTCTTGCGCCTGATGCTGAAGCGTGGCGCTCATGGGATTAAAGATTGGCTACGGATTGTGTCATGGCGGCTAGCACATGATCCATGGTGACGCCTTCAGCGCGTGCAGCAAAACTCAAAGCCATGCGATGCTGCAGAGCTGGTTTAGCGAGAGCTAAAACATCATCCAAGGATGGCGATAAACGTCCATCAATCAAGGCACGCGCGCGTGAGGCAAGACTAAGGGCTTGTGAAGCGCGTGGTCCTGGTCCCCAGATGACATATTTTTTGACGATATCGAGAGTTGAGCTTTCAGGACGTCCATTACGTACCAAAGCTAATATGCCTTCCATGGTCTTTTCACTTAAAGGCATGCGGCGAACAAGATTCTGCAATTCTAGCAATTCATGCGCTGCGATGGTGGCTTTCAGATCATGCTCAGGTGTGACAGTGGTTGCTAAAAGCATCTGCCGTTCTGCATTGAGATCAGGATATGTAATATCAATTTGCAAAAGGAACCGATCAAGCTGTGCTTCAGGCAAGGGATAGGTGCCTTCTTGTTCCAAAGGATTTTGTGTGGCCATCACATGGAAAGGTGCAGGCAAAGGATGGTTATGTCCTGCCACAGTCACTTTATGTTCCTGCATGGCCTGTAAAAGAGCGGATTGGGTACGTGGGCTTGCGCGGTTGATTTCATCGGCCATCAAAAGTTGGCTAAAGATTGGGCCTGGAATGAAACGAAAATTCCGGCGCCCATGATCGCTTTCTTCCATGACTTCTGTGCCTAGAATATCAGAAGGCATTAAGTCAGGCGTACACTGAATGCGGCGTGCATTGAGACCGAGAATATGGCCAAGCGTATCAACCAGGCGTGTTTTGGCGAGACCTGGCACGCCAATAAGCAGCATATGACCACCCGATAAAATGGTGATCAGACTTTGATTAATAACCTCGTCTTGACCAAAGATAACTTGGCCGATCGCTTGACGAATGGTGCCAAGTTTACGCCCCGTTGCTTCAATTGCCGCCATAAGATCGGTGGGTGCTGCGTTTGGGGTGGCGGGACGGGAAGTGAAAAGAGATGACACGAAGAACCTCGCGCAGTGACGTGTGCCTGATGAGGAAAGATAGCGTATTTTAGTGTTTATCCAAAGCAATTGATGGATAAGTGATTCAAGGGCATTCTCGGCGCATGAGTGATGCTGAACGCCTGGATCCTGCCCAACACCCGTGGCTACAAAAGGATGCTTTACGCTGTATTTTCCGTGCCATTCGGGCAGCGGGGGGTGAAGCGCGTGTGGTGGGCGGTGCCGTACGCGACAGCCTCTTGGGCCGTCCGGTCAATGAATTTGACATGGCTGTGAACTTACCACCCGAAAAAGTCATGGGTGCCTTAACGGCAGCCAAAATCAAAGTCGTCCCAACTGGCATCGATCACGGTACGGTCACAGCCGTGATCGATCATAAGGGTTATGAATTGACGACGTTGCGCCATGATCTGGAAACCGACGGACGTCATGCCAAGGTTGCTTTCACAGATGATTGGCAGGCTGACGCTGCACGGCGTGATTTTACAATGAACGCACTGTATGTGGATGAAGCCGGAAAAATTTATGATTATTTCGACGGCCGTAAAGATTTAAAAGAGGGTCGCGTACGTTTTATTGGTGAGGCGCGCGCGCGTATTCAAGAAGATCATTTACGCATTTTACGTTTTTTCCGTTTCTATAGTTGTTATGGAAAAGGAGCTGCTGATGAGATTGGGTTGGTGGCATCAAAAGAACTCGCTTCACTGATCCCGACTTTATCAGCGGAACGTATTTGGCGTGAGGTGATCAAATTACTCGGTGCCGGTAATCCTTTGCCAACATGGAAATTGATGATCGACAACGACGTATTGAGTTATACTTTACCTCAAGCCCTCAACATCAGCCGACTTGAAAATCTGCTTGCTCTTGAAAAACAACACGACAGAGAGCCATCAGCCTTAGTTCGCCTTGCGGCGCTCTTGCCAAAAGATGCCAAGGCGGCAAGTACTGTGGCTGAAGAGATGAAGCTATCGAAACGTGAAGCAGAGACCTTGCAAATATTGGCAATTTTGCCTGATCAGCTGAAAGGAAAACTCGATCCTGTGCCTTTTCGTAGCAAGCTTTATGAGCATGGTGTGGAGGTAACGGAAGAGGCCGCACTGTTGCTGGCTACAGAAGATCGCAGTGCGGATATTAAAACAGCGCTTGAAGTTGCTTCTCTCTGGGATAGTCCAAGCTTGCCCATTCAGGGCGAAGATATTTTGCGGCTTGGTGTCGCAGCAGGCCCTAAGGTTGGTCAGATATTACGTCACGTTGAAGCGTGGTGGATGATTGAGGATTTTCGTCCCAATCGCGATGAGTGTTTAAGCGAAGCGCGTAAACATATCGCTTAGAAAAATCTTAAAAGACATTTTCTTAAACAAGTTTATCGACAATGCTGCCGCGGGGCAGATTATGGTCAGCACTGATAGCAATTCTTGGTGGTTGCTGGACGTTTGTGGGTTGTGCGGGCACAACAGCATTGCTGCGCGTCTGATTGATAATCGTAGGCGCTCTTTGTAATTGGCTAATCTGCGCAGCCTGTTGGGCGCGGAGAAGAGAATTGTTAGAACTATTGCTAACTTGATCGACCATGTGGCGCGTATCCTCTGCGGGGGTTTTCAAGCCCGCTCTGGTTAGGTGGTGCCTATCCTAGGAATTGCAAGGGACGAACATCCTGATCGCCACATCCCGTGAGGATGCATCAATCTTTATAAAGAAAGGTTAATGAGGAGGCTATCGGAAAAAGTAGCCATTTTGTAAGTGTCAGATAAACAATCATAAATGAGTTTATTACCTGAAAACTAACATAAAAAACCTCCCCGAATCTGGGGAGGTTTTTAGAATCAGAAAAAATAATTTTTAAGGAACGCAAGCGAATATAAGTTTTCCAATATTTGCAGCAGCTTCAACATCTGCTTTAGCCTGTGCTGAAGCATCCTTAGGTAGTTTAGGTCTTTTTGCAGTCGCGGAAACACCAGGAATAACATCATATTTTATAGGAAAAGCCGCAGGGGCAGTAGCGGGAGCAGGATATTTACCCTCACCTACCGTGATATCGAGGCCAGCACTGGTGAATTCAACTTTTGTACGCACGACACTAACAGGCGTGCCATCAGGTTTTTGAGCAGCTTCAATTTGTTTGCTGCTTGCACCTTTTTCAACTGTGACAACAAAGCTTGTTGTGCCCCAGGTGCCGGTTGTTATGAGACGAGTTGGATCTTTGGGCGAGTCACCCATCAGAGC
>JBASWO010000036.1:0-20501 GCA_049276515.1 Alphaproteobacteria bacterium | reverse complement strand
GATGGCAAAGAGGCCGGGGCGATATAAGCGTCTTCTGTTGGTGGGACAGAGGCTGCGTCAATAACAGGAACTGTCACAGGTGTAATTTCTGCAACAGGAGGTTCAATCTGTTTAGCAACAGGTGTTCCACTCTTGAGACGTACATTGGGATCACCACTGGTGTTCCGTAAGCCCACAAGGCGTTCCATTTCAGAAGGAGGAGCCATACCGTCCGTTGGGAGAGCTAAGATCTGCTCACCATTTGGTTTGACGATATAAGGTGTGATGATCACAACAAGTTCGGTTTGACCTTGAACAAAGTGATCTGAACGGAAGAGGGCACCCAAAATTGGTAAATCACCAAGCAACGGATATTTATTGACCGTCTGAGCTTGGCTATTATCCAAAAGCCCCGCCATCGCAAAACTTTCACCGCTACCAACTTCAACAGTGGTTTCAGCCTTACGTGTGGTGAGAGCGGGAACGCTGATGTTATTGAGTACGATCGATCCTGCAGAGGTCAATTGGCTGACTTCGGGTTTGACGTGCAGATTGATACGATTTTCACTGATCAGTGTTGGTGTGAATTCAAGTGAGATACCATACTTCTTAAACTGAATACTGATCGCGCCATTGCCCTGAGGAATGGGGATTGGGAATTCACCACCAGCCAAGAAGCTAGCTGTTTCACCCGACATTGCTGTCAAATTAGGCTCAGCTAAAATGGTCAAGAGACCATCCTGCGCCAAAGCATCGATCATACCAGCAACATTATAATGGCCGCCCGTTTTGCCAGCGACGATGGCATTGTTGGGAAGGGCAAGAGTGCTGTTATTGGTACGTGTTACGCTTCTGCGATCAGCACCAAGGAAATCGGGGCCCGTGAAAAGACCAAATGCAAAGCCACCTACGCTGGCGAGTGCATTCCAATTAATACCAATTGTATTGTCGATGTTGCGCTTAACTTCGGCAAAACGAACGCGGATATGGATCTGATTGCTACCCACTACGCGAATGCGGTTGATGATATCACCACCATTTGCCAGATAACGCTGAGCCAGGCGATAGGCATCAGCAACGGATGATGGATCTTTAGCTTCACCTGTCAAAACAATGCCATTAGGCAGAGTTTGGGCTTGGATCTTGTTGCCAGGAATTGCGGCATTTAATTCCTGCCGCAAATTTGTCAAATCTTGCATGACAACAACGGTACGCTGCGACAAAGTATTGCCGTTGACGTCTGTAGCCATAAAAGTGGTTTCGCCGGTGCGTTTACCAAACACCATAATGGAGGTGGGCGACATTACCTGCACGTCAGCAATTTCAGGATTGGCGATAAAGACTGATGACGCAGGTGCGCTTAAGGTCAGAGATGTGCCGTGATCAACGCTAATATTAAGCGGTGGGGCCGCTGCTAAAGCGTCAAGCGATAGGCTGGAGAACACCAGCGCTGTGAGGAGAATAAGGCGTTTGATCATGATAGTCATCCTTACTTGGCCGTCGTTGGTTTGCGGCGTTCAAAATGCGTATCGACAGCTTCTTTGCCACGCATGATGTGCACGCGTTGCATAAGACCATCATCGCCATTGACGCCTGGATAAGCGGGACTGACATCGCTATCCCATGTCGTTGTGTCTTTAATCGTTGGCGTTGTTCCGCCCATAGCAGCCAAAGCTTCGTCTTCTTCACGCGCTAAGCTGCGTAAAGACAAAGTTATGTTGCCACGCGCATTAGCGCCGGGTGTACCAGCGATATCTGCAGCTAAGGATAATTTTTCAGCTTGCTTTGGCGTCACTTCTAAAGTGGCCAATTGTGCAATCTTGGGATCTGTCGACATGCCATCACTCTTTTGATCGAGAGCAAGGACACGCACATCACTCAGAACAGTCTCAGAGACGCGGCGTTCATTAAACGTATCGCTATCTTTGCGGCTAAATACATGTGTCAGAATGACGTCAACGCGATCGCCTGGGAAAATGAAACCAGCAACTTCAGAGCTTGGCGCCAGCGTCACGGAGATAGCGCGCATGCCTGGTGCTAAAACAGCTGCAAGAAAACCATTGTTGCGGGGTTGGACGATACGGCTTGATAAAATGGGCTCACCAGTGCGTACGCCATCACGCAAAATAGCGCCTGTTGCGCGCGTCATATCATCTTTGCCTTTGACGAAAAGCTGTGATGTGTCGGATTCAGCTGTCCATTGTATCCATTTCAGATCGGTTTCTTTCAAAATGGTACCAACAGGAAGATCGCGCGCTGCAGCAATGATTTCCGTGGTTTTGACAACCGCAACTTCGTTTTGTGCTTGGGGCGTCATTAAGCTGCGTGCGACCAGAACGGTGCAGAAAGCAATGATGCCTGCGATAATCAAAAGCGTCATTTTACGTTTTGTCATAGATCACCTTCAGCTTGGAAAGAGAATAGGCTGCGACAACATATAGATGGTTGATAAGCCACCGATAGCAATCGCGATGCCGTAGGGAATGGGAACTTTGGCAAGTGCAACAGCCTGCTTGCCAGAAAAATTACGAGCATAAGTGAGGAAGGCCATGACCAAGGCTAATAAACCACCAGCGATCGCTGTCACAATAAGAAAAACAGCGACAAGATGTGGGCCTGCCCAGAGACCTGCAGCTGCCATTAATTTAATGTCACCAGCGCCAGCTAAATTTCCGATGAACATGACAAAGCCAGAGACGAGAACCAGACCGAACACCATAAGATGTTGATCCCATTCAACGGGACGTGGTGCTGTCATTACAAAAAGGGGAAACAAAATGAGCAGCGCTGCGCATAAAATATTGGGAATGCGATAACTGCGCGCGTCATTGATGGCAGCTGCAACAAGAACAGCAGCGGCAGCCAAAAGAACGGCTATATGAATTGCAGCCAAAGCCAAAACCATGGATTTACCTTAAAAAGTCGCCTATCGCGCCGGGATTCCGGCAATCCACTATGGACTTATTAATATTAAAGGAGGGTGAATCGTCTAAATCGTTCCGGTACCGAAATCCTTTCAAACCTGCTTTAAAATGAGCCCCAAAATGAAAGTGCCGGCCCTAGAGGCCGGCACCTTAGTCTTTTTGACGTCTAAGCGAACCTTAGATGTTCGTTTGTACAGTCGTGAACACGCCGCTCAGAGCGGGGCCCAAGGTAACCAGCACACCAACGATGGCTACAGCGATCAGCGAAGCGATCAGACCGTATTCAATGGCTGTTGCGCCTTCTTCCTTTTTCAGAAAACGTACGATGTTACGCATAGTGACTTCCTCCTCAGGAGATTTAGTACTGAACCTGGTCAGGTTCCGATCCGACGAGAATAGGCTCTATCCTTTAAAGAATTGTGAATCAGAACCAGGTTTTTCTGATAAAAAACAAGGTGATAAAATGTAAATAAACTAGATCGAAAACCGCAGTTTTTGCGTTGTTCCGGCACCGAGATAAGCGTTTTATAAGCTGCTCTAAATACGCCTCAAAGCAAAACGGCATGCTCCTTGTGAAGCATGCCGTTTGATACAAGTAATATACAGGCCTCGGGTGGCCCGGTGGATATTACAGGTTTGTCTGAACCGTTGTGAACACGCCGCTCAGAGCTGGTCCTAAGGTTACTAATACGCCGACGATGGCCACGGCGATCAGCGAAGCGATCAAGCCGTATTCAATGGCTGTGGCGCCTTCTTCCTGTTTCATAAACCGTACAATGTTACTCATCTTTATCTCCTTAGTTATGTTGGTCGAAAGACACCGATAATGCGGATGACTAAGAATAGGCCCGAAGCCTTTAAAAAATCATGAAGGAAAAAGGTGTTTTTTGTAACAAAAACAAGGTGATAGATTGCATACAATCTAGTTCGAAATTCGATGCTTTAAAGAGCATCTGCTTCTAATTATTCAAGAAAACCAAAACCAATTTTGTGGGATCAGCGCGGTCTGTGGCCTTTTTGCCGCAGAACTTAAACAAAGTTTTAAGGGCCAACGCCCCATATAAAGAGCGCTCTCCTGCCAATAGGTCCCTTTCATGGCTAAATCATCTTCTGCAAAACTTTTTGGCCGTTATGACGCGGCACTGCTGATTGATCTTACGGTCCGGGTGATTTTGGGAATTTTCTTTGCGTTTGCAGCAGGCATTTATAGCAACAACGCTTTCCTTCTTTTGCAGAAGACCAATTTTCAAGAATTAGATGCGCATGCTTTAAGTAAAGCTCTGTCGATTTTTTCGACGGCTCTTTACACACTCACTATAGCCAGCCTTTATGTTTTAAGGCTGCGTGCTAAAAACAAATTTGTAGGTCTTTGGCCAGCCATAGCATCCATTCTTGGTGGATTTCTTATGTTCGGCCTACTTCTCTTTAAACCGCGTGAAGATTTGCCGCTTGAAATTCAAATTCTCGCCAGCTGCATTGTTCTGATTGGCAATATTTTGGTGATTTATGTGCTGACCCATTTGGGCCGGTCTTTCTCCATTTTACCGGAAAGCCGCAAACTAGTAACAAAGGGTCCTTATAATTTTATTCGTCACCCTTTGTATGTTGCTGAGACCATCGTCTCCTTAGGCGTGATGATTGTGTTTTTATCACCCGGCGCTGTTGCCTTGGTGGTTACGCAATTCTTGTTTCAACTTGTGCGCATTCATTACGAAGAAAAAGTGCTCACTAAAAATTTCCCGGAATATAAAAATTACGCCAAACGTACAGCACGTTTGATCCCGGGCGTTTACTAACTATTCGGCCCACCAGCTTTCTAAGACCGTGCCATAAAGCGGCATAGTTTTGGGATGCCTCAAATGCGTTGCCCAATAAGCAATATTGTCAGATCCTAAATAATAAAACGGAATAACATAGTGACCTGCCATCAAAACGCGGTCGAGCGCATGGACTGTCGCAACTAAGTCTTCGCGTGTCGCTGCGGCTGGAATAGCTGTCACAAGGGCGTCAACAACGGGATCTTTGACGCCTGGGTAATTGCGGCTCCCTGGCTGATCGGCTGCGTTTGAGCTCCAAAAGAAAATTTGCTCATTTCCAGGCGAAAGAGAATTAATCCACTTGCCAGTCGTGACATCAAAATTAAAAGAAGCGTGGCGCGCCTGAAATTGTGCACTATCAACCGTATGAACGCGCGCATCAATGCCGAGACGTTTCAATGAGCGCACCCATGTAAGAGCTACTTTCTCTTCTGTTGGATCACTTAGAAGTATCTCAAAAGTGACGGGCTTATTGGTTTTGTGGGCGGTGAGCTTTCCATTGCTTAAAACATAACCTGCTTTATTCAAGATATCGCCAGCCTTAAGAAGATTATCACGCAACGTTTCTTCACTGCCATTACCGGCAGGTTGTGTGACGGGCTTTGTAAAAATATCTGCAGGCAATTTATCTTTATATTTTTGCAAAATCGCGAGTTCGCGATCTTCAGGCAAAGGGGGTGCCGCTAATTCAGTGTTAGGAAAAAAACTCATGGTACGGTGATACTGATTGTGGAAAAGATTGCGATTAATCCACTCAAAATCAAATGTCAGTTGAAGAGCTTCACGAAACGCTGGATCGTTAAATGGTGCACGACGTGTATTGAGAATAAAGCCAGACGAAGGTTCAGTTCTTTGATGCTTAAGCTTTTCTAATTTGACGCGCCCATCTTTAACGGCTGGAAAATCATAAGCGGTTGCCCATTTGTTGGGATCAAATTCTTTGCGCCAATCATATTGGCCAGCCTTAAATGCCTGCAAAGAGATGCTGTCATCACGGTAATAATCGATACGGATTTCATTAAAGTTATACATCCCACGTAAGGCAGGACTGTCTACACCCCAATAATTGGGATCGCGTGTGTAAGTGATCGAGCGACCCGGATCAACTTTTGCAACTTTATAAGGACCCGATCCAAGCGGCGGGCGTATCGTGGTCTGATTGAAGTCGCGGTCCTTCCAGTCATGGGAGGGTAAAACCGGCATCAAAGCCATAATCAACGGCATCTCATGGTCAATGGATCCATCAGGATTGGGTTTAAAAGTGAACATGATACTGCGCTCACCGGTCTTTTCGACGGAAGCAACTTTCTTATAATAAGTGCGGTGATTGGGACGGCCCTTATCGCGTAAGGTTTGATAGGAGAAAACAACATCATCAGCTGTGATGGGTTTGCCGTCCTGAAAATGGGCTTTGGGATTGAGATGAAAAGTAATGCGTGAGCGATCTTTAGAGAGCTCAACAGTTTCAGCAATTTGGCCATAGAGAGAGAAGGGCTCATCCCAGCTACGTGCCATCAAAGGTTCATAGACAAGCGATAAATACCCAGATGAGAGACCAAGAGCGGTCTGGCCACGAATGATAAAGGGATTAAGGCTGTCAAATGTTCCGGTTACAGCAAGCTTGAGCGTACCGCTTTTGGGGGCATCGGGATTAACGTAATCAAAATTTTTGAAAGTATCGGGATATTTAGGTGCGCCATGCATCGCAATGGCGTGTGTTGGTTTTTCAGCTGCGTCAAGAGGCGCATAAGAAAAACAAAACACCAAGGCAACGACAAAAGAAACGTGCCTTGGTCTTAACATCAATTTTTGCGATCAACCACAAAGCGCGCCACATCTTCAAGATGTTTCGCTCTGCCATCAAACACACCTAAATGATGAATGGCTTGTTCCGATAAAAGTTTAGCTTGGCTGCGAGCGCGGTCTGCGCCCAAGACAGTGACAAAGGTAGCTTTGCCAGCTTTAGCATCACGACCAACCGATTTACCTGTTTCAGCTTCAGTACCTTCAGCATCTAGCAAATCGTCGATGATTTGAAAGGCGAGCCCAAGATCATGGGCATAAGCACGCAAAGCATTGTGATGCTGAACAGAAGCTTTGCCCAAAATCGCACCAGCTTCTGTTGAGAAAGCAATCAACTCACCCGTCTTAAGACGTTGGAGACGTGTGATCGCGCCAATATCAAGCTTGGTTGTTTCAGCAATCAAATCGAGCATTTGACCTCCAACCATGCCGTGAACGCCAGATGCTTTAGCAAGCGCTGTTACCAATTTGCAGCGCACAGCGGGATCTTCATGTGTGCGTGGGTCCGAGAGAATTTCAAATGCAAGGGTGAGAAGAGCATCACCCGCTAAAATAGCTGTCGCTTCATCATATACTTTGTGAACTGTTGGTTTGCCGCGGCGTAGATCAGAATTATCCATAGCAGGTAAATCATCATGGATAAGAGAATAGCAGTGAATGCATTCTACGGCTGCAGCAGCACGCATCGCACAATCATCAGCAACACCAAAAATTTGTGCTGAGCTCAGAACCAAAAAGGGGCGCAAACGTTTGCCGCCACCTAAGGCGCTATGACGCATGGCTGTAAATAATTTTTGCTCAGGAAAATCTGAATTCGGCAAAAGACGCTCAAGAGCAGCAGTCACATTATTGGCCGCATCATTCATAGCGGCGGCAAGATTAGGGCTTACTGAGGGCATGGATCACAAAAGGGGTTATGAGTTGAAAGGAGTTGTTCCGACTTTGCCGTCGCTGCCGATAGTTATCTGCTCGATCTTGGCCTGGGCTTCACGCAATTTGGTTTCGCAATGTTGTTTCAATTGAGCACCACGTGAATAGGCGTTGATAGCATCATCCAACTTGGCTTTGCCGTCTTCCAATTGCTTGACGAGTTTTTCAAGATCGGAGAGGGCTTCTTCAAAGCTCAGTTTGGTAATGTCAGCAGGCAGGTTTTGGGCGGTTTTCGTCATGGGCGGGGACTTTAATCCAGTATGGATCAGAAGAGCAAGTATAAGGGTTTTAGGCTTCTAACAAGGCCTTTATATGAGCGCCTGCGCTAGCAGCTAACGCTTTAAGATCATATCCACCCTCAAGACTACTCACAAGGCGGCCCTGACAGTGCGTTTGGGCTAAAGCTGTAAGTTCTTTTGTAATCCAATAAAAATCATCCTCGGTGAGGCGTAGGCCTGCCAACGGATCATCTTTATGTGCATCAAAGCCAGCTGAAATCATAATGAGCTCTGGCTTGAATTGATCAATCGCAGGTAGAGCTTTTTCTCGCATCACTTTGCGAAACCCAGCGCCATCTGTATCAGGAAGCAAAGGAAGATTGAGAATATTGCCATACGCTCCACGATCAGTGGCAAGACCTGTGCCTGGCCAGAGCGGAAATTGGTGTGAGGAAATAAATAAAACACCCTCTTCATCACTCGCCCATTCTTCGGTGCCATTGCCGTGATGCACATCAAAATCCAAAATCGCGATATGTTTGATCTTGTGCGCAATCAAAGCATGAGCTGCGCCAATGGCAATATTACCAAATAAACAAAAACCCATAGGCGTTGCATATTCAGCGTGATGTCCTGGTGGACGTACTGCACAAAAAGCGTTTGTTGTTTGACCCATCAAGACATCATCGACAGCAGCGATTACAGCGCCGGCTGCGCGCAAAGCTGCTTTCCCGGATCCAGGAGAGACAGATGTATCTGCATCGAGTTTTACAAATCCTGTTGGGGGAATTTGATCAAACACGTCTTCGATATAAGCCTCGTCATGAACGCGCGCGATATCATCACGTGATGCTAAGGGCGCTTCTTTGCGAAGGAGGTTCTGATAGATGGGCTTATCCAATTCTGCCAAAATGGCGCGCAGCCTATCGGGGCTTTCAGGATGGCCTAAGCCATTGTCATGATTGAGACATGCGGTGTGGGTGAAAAGGGTTGTCGTCATGCAATTAACCCCTCATTTTTTAATCTGGACTAGAATGGTCTGGATTGCTATTGGACAGACAAATGATCAAACTCAGCCGCCTTACAGATTACGCAGTTACCCTTCTAACTCAAATGGTTAGAGAGGAAAAGGCTATTTGGGCGGCCCCTGATTTAGCGGAAAAAACCAATATATCACCGCCCACTGTCAGTAAGATACTGAAACAATTGACAAAATCAGGAATTATTAGTGCTCAGCGTGGTGCGACAGGCGGCTACAGGCTTGCTATGGCTCCAACAGAAATAACAATAGCTACCATCATTGAAGCGATGGATGGTCCCATCGCTCTTACAGAATGTGCGGGCGAAGGTGAGCATAGCTGCACTGTTGAGCGTCTCTGTCCCATGAGTGGAAATTGGGATCGCGTCAATCGCGCTGTTAAAAATGCACTGGGTACTGTCTCGCTTGCTGATATGGCGGCGACGCGCATGCCGCTTGCTTTCATGGAGACACATCCATGAATGTACTTAGCAAAAATAATCTCGCTGAAGATTTAGCGACACAAAAATATAAATACGGCTTTGTCACAGATATTGAATCTGAAACCGCACCTAAAGGTCTAAGTGAAGATACAGTGCGTTTTATCTCAGCAAAAAAAGGTGAGCCCGCCTGGTTACTTGAATGGCGTCTTAAAGCTTACCGGCACTGGCTGACATTAACTGAGCCTACTTGGGCGATGGTCAATCATCCACCTATTGATTATCAGGATGCCTATTATTATTCGGCTCCAAAGCAAAAGAAAAAATTGGCAAGTTTGGATGAAGTTGATCCTGAACTTCTCAAGACATACGCAAAACTTGGTATTCCTTTGCGTGAGCAAGAACTGCTCGCAGGTGTTGAGCCGCGCATTGCTGTTGATGCTGTATTTGACAGCGTATCAGTCGCAACAACCTACAAAAAGAATTTAGAAGAAAAAGGAATTATTTTTTGTGCCATCAGTGAAGCGGTGCAAAAACATCCTGATCTTGTTAAAAAATATTTGGGATCGGTCGTGCCAATTACAGATAATTTTTTTGCGACACTGAACTCAGCCGTTTTCACCGATGGCTCATTTATCTGCATACCAAAGGGCGTGCGTTGCCCTATGGAACTATCGACCTATTTCCGTATTAATGCTGAAAATACAGGCCAATTTGAACGTACCCTGATCATTGCAGATGAGGGTTCTTACGTCAGTTATTTAGAAGGTTGCACGGCACCAAAACGTGATGAAAATCAGCTTCACGCCGCTGTCGTTGAATTGGTAGCCCTGGATGATGCGCAAATTAAATACTCAACTGTACAAAATTGGTATCCCGGCGATGAAAATGGCAAAGGCGGTATTTATAATTTTGTAACAAAGCGTGGTGCTTGTCGTGGTAAGCGCTCAAAAATTTCCTGGACACAGGTCGAGACAGGCTCAGCCATCACCTGGAAATATCCAAGCTGTATTTTGCAGGGCGACGATTCTGTTGGTGAATTTTATTCTGTGGCCATCACCAATCATTACCAACAAGCCGATACCGGCACAAAGATGATCCATATAGGTAAGAATACAAAATCAACCATCGTCTCAAAAGGTATCAGTGCTGGTAAAGCTCAGAATACCTATCGCGGCCTTGTAAAAATTCTACGTACCGCAAAGGGTGCTCGCAATCATACACAATGCGACAGTCTTCTCATTGGTGATAAATGCGGTGCCCATACGGTGCCTTACATTGAAAGTCGCCAGCCAAGTGCGCGCGTTGAGCATGAAGCAACCACATCCAAAATTAGTGAAGATCAATTGTTTTATTGTTTGCAGCGCGGCCTTTCACAAGAAGAAGCCATGGCGCTTATCGTCAATGGTTTTTGTCGCGAAGTTTTAGCCGAACTGCCAATGGAATTTGCAGTCGAAGCGCAAAAGCTTGTCGGCATTAGTTTAGAAGGAAGTGTGGGATAAAATGTTAGATATAAAAAACTTACATGCCTCAGTAGGCGACAAAGAAATTCTCAAAGGCATTGATCTGCACATCAAAGCAGGCGAAGTACATGCCATTATGGGCCCCAACGGTTCTGGCAAAAGCACATTATCTTATGTGCTTGCAGGACGAGACGGCTATCAAGTCACTCAAGGTTCAGTCACTCTTAAAGGTCAGGATTTACTGGCCCTTAAACCTGAGGAACGTGCCGCTCAAGGCGTATTTCTTGCTTTTCAATACCCCGTGGAAATTCCGGGCGTCACCAATATGAATTTTTTGAAATCAGCTCTCAACGCCATACGTAAAACCCGTGGCGAGAGTGAGCTCGATGCAATGCAGGTTTTAAAACTTCTGCGCGGTAAGGCTAAAGAGTTGGGCATGACTGAAGAGATGCTCAAGCGTGCCGTAAATGTTGGTTTCTCAGGTGGCGAGAAAAAACGTAATGAAGTTTTACAAATGGCTGTGCTGGAGCCAAGCTTCTGCGTTCTCGATGAGACCGACAGTGGTCTCGATATTGACGCGCTCAAGATTGTTGCTGATGGGGTCAATGCTTTACGTGGCAAAGATCGCAGCATGTTGGTTATCACACATTACCAACGTCTTCTTGATTACATTAAACCTGATTTTGTGCATGTTTTGGCTAAAGGCAAAATTCAACGCTCAGGCGGTCCTGAATTGGCCTTGGAATTAGAAGCTAAAGGCTATGCTGATTTCGTAGGTGAGGCTGCTTAAGATGTCGGATGCAGCAAAAAATATTGTCTTCGATTGGAACTGCACTTTGCTGGATGATGTCCATGCGCTGCATTCTTGCACCAATAATTTACTGCAACGCCAAGGCCATGGTGTTTTAGATATTGAACGTTTTCGTGATAATTACGCGATCCCGTTTGATCAATTTTATCGCAAAATGGGTTTTACAGAAGGTCAGGTGACAACAATGCTGACCCTTGAAAACAGCATGTTTCATGACCATTACGAGCCTTTAGCTGATCAGTCGGCTTTGCGTGAAGGGGCTGCAGATATCTTGGCAGTCGCACACAAGCACGGCATCAGCAGCTACATCCTAAGCAATCATATTATTGATCCAATCAAAGCACAGTTAAAGCGTCTGGCTATCGAACATCTTTTTGCTGAAGTTCTCGCTTATGCCGATCGCGCCACCCAATTTAAACATATGACCAAAGGCGAAAAACTCAAACAATTTATGGATGAGCGTCAACTTAGGCCTCAGCACACCATGATTGTGGGCGACACCATTGAAGAAATTTTTATCGCACGCGATCATGGTTTGATCAGTGTAGCGATTACAGGGGGCTGTGTTTCAGAACAGCGCTTGCGAGAAGAAAAACCTGATTACGTTATCCATTCACTTCATGAATTGAAACCCATCATGCAAGAACGAGGGTTTATAAGATGAGTTTAGCCTCTGTCATCGCACGCCGTGATGTCGATAAAGAAAGTTGGCGTTATACAGACATTGAAAAAATTCTGGCAACTTTGCCAGATGCCGTTGTGCCTGAGCCCAAACCCATCTCTCTTGAGAGCAACGCAACACAACTTGTTTTTATTGATGGCGTTTATCAACCAAGCCAATCGCAATATGGCGATTTGCCCAAAGATATTATTCAGGGTGATGCCAAGCAGGGATATCACCTTGTGCTAGCCGGCAAGACATGCCTTGTCACATCGCCTATTGAATTACTGTTTAAATCGCTGAGCCGCGATGAAGTGACTATGAAGCTCAATATTGAATTGGGCATCAGTGGCCGGTTGACACTCATTGAACGTCACGAAATGGGCTTTGCACCGCATATACTTGAAACAAACATCATTTTGCACCAACAAGCCAAATTGGTTCACGGTAAAATTATCAATGGCGCTATACCGCCTCATCTCGCGCATACCAAAGTCGATGTCGCTGAGGGTGCCTATTATGATAATTTTGCTCTGATTAAAGGCGGTCGCCTGACACGCAATGAAATCGATGTGATGATGCGCGGTAAATTGGCGCAATGCACTTTAAATGGCGCCATGCTGCTGCGTGATCAAGATCATGCCGATACAACAACACGCATTTCTCATGCAGCCCCTCATGGCACAAGCCGCCAAATTTATAAGTCTGTGATTGGCGGTAAGGCGAGAGCTGTTTTTCAGGGCAAGATCATTGTGGCTGAAGGTGCTCAAAAGACTGATGGCCATCAATTAAGTCGTGCACTGCTTTTATCGGATCAAGCTGAAATGGATGCAAAGCCAGAGCTTGAGATCTATGCCGATGATGTGAAGTGCAGTCATGGCAGTACGGTCGGCGATCTTGATGAAAATAGTATGTTTTACTTACGTGCGCGTGGACTCAGCGAAGAAGAGGCGCGCGCTCTCCTCATCGAAGGTTTTATCGGCGAAATTATTGATGAAATACATGTGCCAGCATGGCGTGAGATCTGCCGCGCTGAAGTCGAGGAGTGGTTGCATGAGCAAAACTGAAGTTGCCAGCCCTGTTTGCTATGCGCCTGCCGATGAAATTTTTGCATGCGCAGCCCCCCACGTTTTTAATGCCGAGCAATACCGCAAAGATTTTCCAGCTCTTGATCAAAAGGTCCATGATCATGATTTGATTTATCTCGATAGTGCGGCATCAGCTCAAAAGCCGCGTATGGTGATGGAGGCAATGACGCGTTTTATGGAACGCGATTATGCCAATATACATAGAGGCGTTCATGAACTCAGCGTCCGTGCGACCGAAAAATACGAAGCCGTGCGTGGTACAGTAAGACGTTTCATCAATGCTGAATATGATGATGAGATCGTCTTTACACGCGGTGCGACGGAAGCCATCAATCTTGTGGCACAAAGTTGGGGTCGAACATATCTCAAAGCTGGTGATGAAATTCTGATCACCACGCTTGAGCATCACGCCAACATCGTGCCCTGGCAAATGCTACGCGAACATATGGGTGTGGTTCTTAAGATTGTGCCTATCACGTCTGAAGGTGATGTCCGGATTGAAGATGTTCAAAAAGCCTTGTCGCCTAAAACGAAGCTCGTTGCTGTTGCTCATGTATCCAATGCGCTTGGCACCGTTTTGCCTGTAAAAGACATTATTGCTTTAGCTCATAAACAAGGGGCCAAAGTGCTGATCGATGGCTGCCAAGCCGTATGTCATATGTCTATAGATGTACGTGATCTGGACGCTGATTTTTATGTTTTCTCAGGCCATAAATTATATGGCCCCACAGGCATTGGGATTTTATATGGTAAGCGCGATCTTTTAAAAACCATGCCACCCCATCATGGTGGGGGCGATATGATCGCATCTGTCAGTTTCGCTGAAACCACTTATAAAGATCCACCTCATCGCTTTGAAGCTGGCACACCCCCCATTACAGAAGTGATAGGTCTGGGTGCAGCCATTGAATATGTCTCATCAATTGGGCTGATGCGCATTGCGCGCCATGAAAATGAGCTTCTCACTTATGCGACAGAAAAACTTCGCTCCATCAATAGTCTTAAAATCATTGGCACCACACCCAATAAAGCAGGGATTATTTCTTTTGTGATGCAGGGCGCGCATCCGCATGATATTGGCACGATTTTAGACCGCCAAGGTGTAGCGGTGCGTGCTGGACATCATTGTGCGCAGCCTCTGATGGAACATTTGGGTATTGTAGCCACTGCACGTGCTTCCTTCGGACTTTATAATACAAAAGCCGATGTTGATGCTTTGGTGAAAGCCCTTAAAAAAGTGCAGGAGATTTTCGCATGAGCACGACTGCGCTTGATACGGATCTGCGCGATTTATACCAAGATCTCATTTTGGATCACGGCAAGCATCCGCGTAATTTCCGCGTTCTTGATAAGGCCAATTATGAAGCTTTGGGCCATAACCCCCTCTGTGGTGATCGTTTGGTTCTTTATCTAACGGTTGATGACAAAAATATGATCCAAGATGTTGCGTTTCAAGGGAGTGGCTGTGCGATTTCTGTAGCTTCAGCCTCTATGATGACGGACATGCTCAAAGGCAAAAGCCTTCAAGAGGCCGAAACCCTCTTTCACTATATGCATGGTTCATGCACAGGTGCCGATGTCGCAGCTCTTGGCATATCTGAAGATGATGCAGATCGTGTTCAGGCCCTTGCTGGTGTCAGACATTATCCCATGCGCGTTAAATGCGCGACTTTGGCCTGGCATACAATGCAAGCGGCTTTAAAGAATGAGAAAAAGGTATCAACCGAATGAGTGAAGCAACTCCTTTGCCGCATGATAGTCCAGAAGCTCTAGCAGCCACGATTGCTACTATTGGCGAGAAAGTGGTTGAGGCGCTGCGGACTGTGAATGATCCAGAAATATCCGTGAATATCTATGATTTAGGGCTGATTTATAAAATCGACATCAATCCTATTGCAGATGGCAAATACGATATCCATATCAATATGACGCTCACGACTGTGGGATGCCCCGTTGCCGGCATGATGCCTGGTATGGTGCAGAACGCGGTCAAAGATATCAGTGAAGTGAATGACGTGACTGTAGATTTGGTTTGGTCACCACCTTGGGAAAAATCAATGATGAGTGATGAAGCTAAATTGAAATTGAATATGTTTTGAAGGATTTAAAAATGTCACTTGATAATATCACAGGCCCAGAGATGCAAAGCGGTGCTCCCCATACGGGCGCTATGCTAACGATCACACCAGCCGCAGCAGAGCGCATTCGTTATTTGTTGGATCAAAAACAACCACGTCCTGAAGCCGTCATAGTCTCAGTCACAAGCAAGGGATGTTCGGGTCTGCGTTATGATTTGCAATATCTCGATAAACTCGTCGATAAACCAAAATTTGCAGATACGATCACCGAGCATGGCGTGACTGTAATTGTTGATCCGAAAGCTACACTTTTTATCGTGGGCTCTGTTATGGATTATAAGGAAAGCCCTACGCATTCCGGCTTTGATTTCGCTAATCCCAATGAAACGGGACGCTGTGGCTGCGGCGAAAGTTTCTCGGTAGATCCCGAAACATCGTCAAAACAATAGCTTAATTTGTATAAAAGGTTAATGGACTACCTCAAAAAGGTGGTGGATTCCCGTAATTACTTTCATATCGAAATGATATGACAGAAGCCTGATTTTTTAAGGGCTTTCGCATTTTATTTTTACGGAATTACTAATGGCTAGCGTACCGACACGCCGGAAACTAAGTGTACTGATCCACGAAACTGTTCAAGACATGAACAGGCGTACCTCTATGTGCGCCGTTTATATCGGAAAGCGTTTGGCTGACGTCAATAAAAAGCGCCAGGAATTGGTAGATTTTCAAGTCTATGCACAGACACTGACAGATCGCGTCTATCCTTTTACTTTTACAAAAGCGCCCTCAAGTTATTTTTATGATAGCGGCACTCTTGTTACTCATAAAAAACCAATTTCTTCACAAGGCAAAATGGGTGCGCTTGATTATTACGCAGCATCTCTAGTAGATCCCACTTTTCAAAGTTTATGTGAAGAAAAAGCACGGCTCGATGAGTTTGTTCGAGTCTATCAAAGACAAAGACAAAAAACGGTTCTAGTTCCTGGTGAAACACAGAAAGCTGACACAGCTTCTCTTCCCGAATTGGATTACAAAGGAAAAAATATTTTTACAAGAGTTCTGGATTATTTTGCAGGAAGCAATCAGACAGAGTTACCACCAGAACTTGCTGGACAACAAGAGCGTCTGTTGAACAATCTTGGTCATTATTACCAAAATATTATTCGTACGGGTGGTCATAAAGCTGCTGCTATTAAAGAAATTGCTGCGCTCATTGATAAAGAAATTAGAGATCATAAAGAAGCAAATCCTGAGAATGTCACGCGTAAAGCCCTTCGTAAGATTAGTGAAGGCGGCACTCAAGCCGAAGACTTGAATGCTCAGGACGTGGTTGCAAAAACCTTTTTATTAAAATTAGCCTATTTGAAAAAATTAGGTTTTGAATATGTACCGGTTCCAGTGGGATCCACGATACAGGCTGAAGTTGATAAGTTGGTGAGTGGCGGCCAGGACAAGAGCGGTCACCATGCGACACCCTTTCAGGGTCTTTCCGTAAAGGTGAAGGATGAATTGAGGGATGCAGCCTATCAGGTGCAAATGCCCAGACCACAATGCAATTTGGTGGCTAATCTTCCTGGGGTTAGCGGTGAGAATGTTGAGAAAAAACTCACTGAGCTGGATACAAGAATAGCAACAATCAAGCTCGAGCATAATCTCGGCTAATTATTTCCGTTTTATATAAAACCTGCTAAAACCGCTGTCCCTCACTGATCAGCGGTTTTTTCATGCCCAAAGCTAAAGAGATTTTTCTTAAAGATTATACGGTTCCTGATTTTCTAGTGAGCCATATTGATTTGGATGTTGATATTCAGAGTGACTACGCGCGCGTGACTTCAAAATTACAGGTGCGCCGCAATCCAAAAAGTAAAAACAAAAAAGCACCTCTTTTTCTAAAGGGCGAAATTCAAAAATTAATCAGCGTCAAAATTAGTAAGAAAACTTTATCCTCAAAAGAGTACAAACTAACGACAGAAGATCTCACGATCGCCAACATGCCAGATACATGTGTCGTTGAAATTGTCAGCACGCATAATCCTTATAAAAATACATCTCTCTCAGGCCTCTATGCATCGGGTGCGATGTTGAGTACACAATGTGAAGCGCAAGGCTTTCGTCGTATAACTTATTATCCAGACCGGCCTGATGTGATGGCAAAATTTATTGTCACTATTCATGCCGATGAGAAAAAATTCCCGGTGCTGCTCGCTAACGGCAATTGCATTAAACAAGGGAGAGAAGGCAAAGGACGACACTTTGCTGTATGGGAAGATCCATTTCCAAAACCTTGCTACTTGTTTGCCATGGTGGCCGGCAAGCTTGATAAAGTACGCAGTCATTTTGTCACGAAATCCGGACGCAAAGTTCTTATCGAGATTTACACAGAGCCTGGCAAAACCAATGAAACAGGGTTTGCACTCGCAGCTCTCAAAAAGTCGATGAAATGGGACGAAGAGACCTTCAATCTCGAATATGATCTTGATCGCTTTATGATTGTAGCAACGCCCTTTTTCAATATGGGGGCGATGGAAAATAAAGGTCTCAATATCTTCAATGACGCCTGTGTTTTGGGACGCGTTGAAACTGCCACCGACAGCACAATCTCTTTTATTGAGCGCGTTGTGGGACATGAATATTTCCATAATTGGACAGGGGATCGCATCACCTGTCGTGATTGGTTTCAATTAAGCCTCAAAGAAGGTCTCACTGTTTTTCGTGAGCAGGAATTCTGTGGTGATATGAATTCCGTAGCCGTTGAGCGTCTTGATAATGTGCGTGATCTACGTCGCAGCCAATTTTCTGAAGATTCAGGTGCTATGGCACATCCTGTGCGACCTGATCGTTATCAAGCCATCGATAATTTTTATACATCGACTGTCTATGATAAAGGCTCAGAAGTTGTACGCATGATCCAAACCTTGGTTGGTAAGCAAGGTTTTAAACGTGGTATGGCTCTTTATGTCAAACGTCATGATGGTCAAGCTGTCACCTGCGATGACTTTGTCAAAGCCATGGAAGACGCCAACACAATAGATCTTTCACAATTTATGCTCTGGTACAGCCAAGCCGGCACACCTGTTGTGAATGTCGCAAGCTCGTATGACGCTAAGAAAAAAACGTTACGTCTTGATGTTAAACAATCCGTACCAGCAACACCTGGACAGCCAACGAAAAAGCCTATGCATATTCCGCTCGCTGTGGGTCTTTTGGATAGTAAGGGTCGTGATTTAATCGGTACGCGGATTCTATCAATCAAGAAAGCTTCGGAGAGCTATACATTCGAGAATATCAAAGCAAAACCCGTCGTCTCACTCTTGCGCGATTTCTCTGCTCCTATACGCCTGGTTTATGCGCAAAATGATGAGGAATTGCTGTTTTTATTGGCTCATGACAGCGATGCCTTTAACCGCTTTGAAGCGGGCTATAAATTGCTGACGAAGTATCTTTTAGCAGCCGCTTACGGCAAGCCCACAGATCCCTTGCGCCGTCAGAAACTGTATCAAGCACTTTCAGATGTCTTGCGTGATAAAAAACTTGATGCTGCATTTAAGGCGATGGTTCTCGCTTTACCGAGTGAAGGTGAACTTGGCTTAGCGATGCGTGCCGAAGGAAAACTCATCGATATTGATGCGCTTTATCATGCGCGCAAAACCATGATCCTTGAAATAGCTGATGCGCTGCGTATTGATTTGCAACGGACCCATAAAGTGCTTTCATCACTCAGTGCCGATGCAACAGATGGCGTCAGTATGGGTAAGAGAAGTCTTAAAAATCTCTGCCTCTTTTATTTGGCGGCTGGTGATAATAAGCCTGGATTGCAAAAGGCATATCAACAGATAGCCGCGCGCAATATGACCGATCAAATTGCAGCTCTCGGTGCTTTATCCGATACGCGCTCTGTTTTGCGTAAAAAAGCGTTAGCTACATTTGAAAAACGCTGGAGTAAGAACGCCAACATCATGGATAAATGGTTTGCTATACAAGCTTCATCAAAACATGCGGATGTTTTGAAAGATGTACAAAAACTTTTAAAGCATCCAGCTTTTGATGCCAAAAATCCCAACCGTATCTCAGCACTCATTGGTGTGTTTGCAGGTAATGCACTCGGTTTTCATGCCAAGAGCGGATTGGGCTATAAATTTATCAGCGACATGATCCTGAAAATTGATCCCGTCAATCCGCAGAGCGCTGCGCATCTCTGCAAGGCCTTTGCGCGCTGGCGTGATTACGATCCTAAACGTCAGAGGCTGATGCAAAAACAACTCAAGCGTTTGGCTGCTAAGAAGAAGCTTTCTGCCAACAGTTCTGAGATCGTAACGAAAAGCCTGAAAAATTAACACTTATGTCCCTCTTGCCATTTTTGGGGGCATGGGGAACACTGCTGCTTCCTTTCATCTTCTCAAGGGTTTTCCAATGTCACGTTTGCTTGGTCTGTTGATCATTCTGTCAGTCCTTGTTCCTTTTACAGCGCGTGCTGAAGCGCCCGTTAAACAACCAGATCTTATCTCTTTTGGTGGCGGCTATTTTGACTTTGATAAGGATGAACCAAGAAAGAAATCAGGCGATATGCGTCTCGAATATCGCTGGGGACTTTCTATGTTGCCGCTGGTTTCTAGCTATTTCAATTCTTGGGATAAATATGTGCAATTTCATCCCTATGCCGGTGTTGAATTCACCACACGTGGCCTTGCTTATGTAAACGGTGGTTGGGCGATGGATGCCTATATTGGCCGCAACTTCATCTTTACCTGGAGCGAAGGTGTTGGCTTTTTACACCCTGGTAACACAGCTCCGCTTGGTTCTTTCATCGAGTTTCGTTCACAAGCAGAACTTGGCTATCGCTTTGACAATGAAATGCGCCTGACAGCTCAGATCAGTCATATCTCAAATGCCGGTATTACAAAACGTAATCCAGGCGCGGAAATCATCGGTCTTTACTGGCATGTACCAACCGAATGGTTTTGCTCACGTAAGTAAAGTTGAAGTCTCCGAATTCAAACCGCGATCTGAAAGGATCGCGGTTTTTTTATTGAGTCAGAACAGGGAGTTATTTGCTCCTTTGTTACAGGAAATAATTGCCCCTCAACAGATCGTGCCGCTGTAAGAGAGGGGAAAAGGCAGCAAAATCAATAAGCTACAATTTGGCACAGAGCTTGCTCAAACCTCTATGGAATTTAAGCGCATCCGCACCTGAAGCGGGCGGATGCTTCAACCAAAGAGGTGTCTCATGGCTTCATTATTTGCTGCTCTAACCGTTGCCGTAGGTGGTCT
>JBASWO010000035.1:0-12123 GCA_049276515.1 Alphaproteobacteria bacterium | reverse complement strand
CATATGGATAGGGCTGAGGGCCGCCGTCAGTTTTTCGCGCATTCGATCCTGATAGTGTGTCATATCACCCCCTAAAATCCCCTGATTTATGATAGAATAGGCGGTTACACCCATGGAGCCAAGCCGTGCCGCCATTTGAAGATAGTTATTTTGTATCCTCGGACCGTCCCGTCAAATTACGTGGCTGCGACTGCCCGGGCTGTGGTGTACCCGGCGATTATCGTGCGCCCAAAAGTCGTGACAGTCTCAATGAGTATTACTGGTTCTGCCTCGATCACGTTCGTGAATATAACCGGCAATGGGATTATTTCGCCGGCATGTCGACCGACGATATTGAAAACCATATACGCAAAGCAGCTGTGTGGGAGCGTCCAACCTGGCCGTTAGGCAATTGGCGTCAACGCGAACAACAATTGCGCGACGACATCATGAATGAATTTTTTGCAGATGAAGTGAAGGCGGAACGCACCTCACCCGCTATGCCAAAGGCTGAGCTTGAAGCCCTCAGTATTTTAGAATTAAAACCGCCTGTTACTTTTGCAGGCATTAAAGCTCAATACCGTATTCTCGTTAAACGCCATCATCCTGATGCCAATGCCGGCAGCACAGAATCTGAAGCCACTTTTAAAAATATTAATCAGGCTTTCACCATGCTGAAACAGCTCTATGGTGAGACAGACGTATAAGGCTTAAAAGACGAACGGCTGATCCAATTAATGCGTATGGCCTTTAGGCGCTGCGCCAACCTTACGAAAATATTTCATCAGATTATCGCGCTTTTTCGGATCTTTTTTAAAGGTGTCCCGAAAAACTTTGTTTGCAGCTTCATACGAATGAAAAACTGCGTTTTCTGGAAAACTCAAAACATCCTTATCAAATTCAAAAGCACGATCAAACCGCACCGCATAAAAAGCTTCGCTGGTTTTAGCGGCAGCATTTTGCCGGATCAGAGATCCAACATCCTGGACGGTGCCAGAGACCAGTAATTGGCCATCAAATACATAAACGCTATCACCCACCTGAAACTGATTTTGCGCTAACGCTGTCATTGGCGTCTCCGTGTGCAAAAGAATCCTTATGGATTTCTTATGTTAACACGAGAAACCGAGTCGCCAATTGATTCGGCTGCGGATTAATGGCGGAAATGGCGAATACCGGTAAAGACCATGGCAAGGCCAGCTTTATCGGCTGCTTCGATCACTTCTGCATCACGCACAGAGCCGCCCGGCTGAATAACCGAAGTTGCTCCCGCTTCTGCCGCCGATAAAAGCCCATCGGCAAACGGGAAAAAAGCGTCTGATGCTGCGGCTGAGCCTTGGGTGCGAGGTGTCGCAAGACCTTCGGTTTTGGCAATATCTTGCGCCTTCCGAGCTGCAATGCGGGCACTATCAACACGGCTCATTTGTCCAGCTCCAATACCAACCGTTGCCTGATCTTTGGCATAAACGATTGTGTTGGATTTAACGTGCTTGCCCACCGTGAAAGCAAAAAGCAAATCGCGCATTTCTTGCTCGGATGGTTGGCGCTTGGTGACACATTTCAACTGGGTCGGCTCAAGAATGACATTATCGCGTGATTGTACAAGGAACCCACCAGCAACCGATTTCACAACTTTATCTATCATACGTGGATCTGGCATCGTACGTGTCAAAAGAACGCGCAAGTTTTTCTTAGCAGCTAAAATCTCTTTCGCCGCATGATCAAGATCAGGAGCAATAATGACTTCAGCAAAGAGATCAGCAATGGCTTTTGCCGTTTCAGCATTTAAAGGACGATTGCAGGCAATAATGCCGCCAAAGGCACTCACAGGATCACAAGCTAAGGCACGTTTATAGGCCGTGATTAAATCTGGTCCCAAAGCAACGCCGCAAGGATTGGCGTGTTTAATGATGGCGATTGCTGCCTGATCGGTAAATTCAGACACCAACTCAAACGCAGCATCGGTATCATTGAGATTATTATAACTCAACTCTTTACCCTGAATTTGAATAGCGCTTGCGATACCAGGACGCGTCGCATCAGATACGTAAAATGCTGCGGATTGATGCGGGTTTTCACCATAACGCAAGGATTGGCGTTTCTGCGCTGATAGCGTCATGCACTCTGGATAGTTTTCACCCAATTGTGCTGCGAACCAACTGCTCACAGCGCTGTCATAACTTGCAGTGTGTGCATAAGCTGCAGCCGCTAATGTTTTACGAAACTCAAGAGTTGTTGCACCCGCATGAGACTTCATCTCATCCAAGAGCGCATCATACTGCGCAGCATCTGTTACAATCGCGACGGCGTTGTGATTTTTAGCGGCTGAGCGCACCATGGCGGGACCACCAATATCAATATTTTCGATACAATCTTCGAAGGCACCGCCCTTAGCTACCGTTTCACGAAACGGATACAAATTTACAACCACCAAATCAATCGGTGGAATTTGATGCTGCTTGGCTTCATCTTGATGTGATGACATATCGCGGCGCTGCAAAATGCCGCCATGAACTTTAGGATGTAAGGTTTTAACGCGGCCATCCATCATTTCAGGAAAGCCCGTGTAATCTCCAACTTCAACAACCTTAATCCCTGCCTGACGTAATTTTTCGGCGGAGCCACCTGTCGATAAAATCTCGACGCCATAACCCGATAATTCCTTGGCAAGTTGCACAAGGCCGGTTTTGTCAGAAACAGAAATAAGGGCGCGGGTGATTTTGTGGATATTCACCGGCTGAGGGTTGGTTTTAAGTGCGTTTTTCACGCGTGAGGCTCCAATTCACAAAAGTTTGAGCCCCCTCTGTAAGACCACTGACCTTTAATTGCAAGCTGCGGCGTGGAGCACCTTTTCCACAGTAAATACTGGGGTCTAAGCCTAATTCGCCCTTTTCAATACGTAAGCGCCAACCACTCCCTGAGGCTGTACGTAAAAGGGCCGCCTGTCCGCTTTGAGCCAAAGAGGCCTGAATGGATGGGTGCAAATGCCAACGAAGCGTAAAATTGCGATTTGCCGGGCCTTCCAACATATCGCTACCCCTTAATTCTTCGCCATCCGCCGAAAGGCTCAAGATGCGTCTATGAATAATATTATATTTAGAGCGATAGCCGTCATGCATCATCTCAATCGACTGCACACCATCTTGCTCAAAACGCTGCGCCTCAACTTGCGCCGAAGACAAAATCCGACCCGATGACATAACTTCGCAGGCGTTCCTGTCTTCCACACCCAATGTTGAGTGGGCCGCCGTTGCCGCACAAGCTGAACGCCACTCGCTACCTGCATTTAAGACAGCGCCACAATTCACGATGAGCCGTTCTTTGCCAATACCAAATTCAAAACTGAGGAGACCTGCATGGCCTGATAAATCATAGCCTCGCGGCGGCGGCGCTGAACAATCTGCGAGTAAAAGACTACGACCTGCCGTCAGTCTTTCATATCCGCTGTCAGGCAAACGACGCAAGGCACGGCTACGAACTTCCGCCTGGTTCAGCACAGCATCAATTAAAAGTGAGGTTTCTTCTGCGCTACCATGGAACAATCCTAAACCACCATCACCATGGCGGAAAAATTTTACGACCGGCACCATAGCTTGAATGGCTGTATTCAGAATTTCTGGAATTTCTAATTCGGCAGCTTTAAAAGCCGCGCGCAAATCAACTAAATGACGCAACATGTGTAATTGCACAGATGGATTGCGCGAAATGGAACCACCGTCTGGTAGCAACTCTGTTGATAATTGACGCTTCAATAAATCAATAGCAAGTCCCAGAGCTTTTTCGCTTTCTGGGAAATTCAAGCCGCCATACATAAGACCTTTAATAGCCCGTAAACCTGTTACGCCCGTTAAATTGGGCGGCATAACACGCACCAAATGCTTCCATTGGCGATGCAAACTATCGGTTAAATCTTCAGCAAATTGTGCCGATGCTGCGGGTGCATAAAACTCATAAAAACCAATCCAACTTGCAATGCGTTCACCCAAAACATCTGCAGCCCATTCAGCTTCACTCCAGCTATCATGGTGATCGAGCCAATTTTCGATAAGAATAACGGCCATATTACGGGCTGCTTCTGTACCCACAGCGCGCAAGTTCCGTAAAACTGTTCCCGCTTGCCGCAAAGATACAGCCGAAGAATTATCAAACATCGAGCGCTGCGCTGAGAGTAAAAGCTGGCCCGCTGCGGCATCGCCCGGCCAAGGATCGGGTAACGTGAAGTGCAAGCGGTCAGGACCGTTACCGGCAGCAAGAATTTTGCGATAAAGAAGATTGCTGTAAGCAACGGTTTCAACGCCGCGCCGCATTTTCTGCATGATTTTGCCAGCGGGCTTCATTAGCCGCGTAGCGCTTTAAGATTAGCTGCATAATGAGCAGGACCGCCCTTAAAACTAGCTGTACCCGCAACCAAAACATCGGCGCCTGCTGCTATAACGCGCTTGGCTGTGTCAGGAGCTATGCCACCATCAACTTCGAGATCAATCTTCTTATCAAGCTTGTCGATGGCTTTACGAAGCGCGCTGATTTTCTCGACTTGCGATGCGATAAAAGCTTGACCACCAAAACCAGGATTGACGGTCATCACAAGAACCAAATCGAGATCTGGTAAAACAGATTCAATCGCCGATAAAGGAGTGGCAGGATTAAGTGCAACCCCAGCTTTTTTGCCATGAGCCTTGATGAGATGAATCGTCCTATGAAGATGGGGGCCGGATTCGGGATGGACCGTGATGATATCAGCGCCGGCTTCAGCAAAATCTTTGATGTAAGGATCAACAGGTGCAATCATCAAATGCACATCGAACACCTTTTTGCTAAAGGGTCTGAGAGCCGCAACCACAGAGGGACCAATGGTTATATTGGGAACGAAATGACCGTCCATAACATCAACATGGATGTAATCAGCGCCCGCGGCATCAATAGCCTTAACCTCTTCACCTAGCGTAGCGAAGTTGGCAGACAAAATAGAGGGGGCTAGGCGAACATCCTGTTGCATAGATTACCTATAGCAAAGGTTTGATAGGGATTAAATCACGCAGAAAATAGGGCACGAATCGTTAATATGAAGTGAAAGTTATTCTTTATTTGCAGGCCTAAGCTAATTTGTTATACCAAGTGCTCAAGATATAAAAAGACCAAGGATTTTAAAGATGCCGATATTTTCGTTATTAGGGCATGACATCACCCGACACAAAAGACGTAGCAAAGGCGGTCTTTTTACCCTGGATAGGCAAGTTGCCGGGAAAATGGTCACATATCCTTATTTATGCGTGGGTCCGCGCAACATGAATCGGGGACTCATTGAATATTTGTCCTGCGAGCCAACTGGCGAACATTTCAAATACCGTATTTATGAATGCTTTCGCAAACCGTTAGGTATTGCTCACAAGGCCTTGTTGCCGGGTTGGAAAAATGATGATCCAACATCGGGCGAAGCTAAAACAGAATGGGACATAACTGAAGTTGAGAATATTTTTAGCGATTTTGAGGAACGCAGAAATAATAGACCTAAAGAATTTAAGCCTCTTGCCCCTCGCAGAAATCATTGGCAGCCTAAGAATATTGTGAAACGCCGCGTTCTGAGATTTATACCCGTACTATGAGCGATAAAGAGAAATCATCTCATGAAAAGAAAAAGGAAGAACAGCCAAAGCCCGTCTTGAAAGAAATTGGCGGGCCTAAGGGACCTGAGCCAACGCGTTATGGTGATTGGGAACAAAAAGGTCGTTGTACAGATTTCTAAACTTAATTTTTTAAAAATATATATGCCATTACACACTTATCCGCGCCCTGAACCTACAAAAGAAGAATTAGATAGGCTCGGCCTGATTGCAACCTATGTAGCAGCAGCTATAACAACAACGACCGGGCTTTATGCTTTTAGCCATGCGCATGGTGATCCTTTTGGTTGCGCTGTCGGCATTGGCTCGGCAGGTGCTGCTGGGCTTTTACTTCGTGTCAGACGTCACTTTTTACGAGCTTCACAAGCTAATACGCCTGGTTAAGCCACGCGATTTTTGACTAAATCATCGACAACAGCGGGATCAGCCAAGGTTGATGTATCACCAAGATTTTCTAACTCATTGGCTGCAATTTTACGCAAAATGCGGCGCATGATTTTGCCTGAACGTGTTTTTGGCAAGCCCGGCGCCCACTGAATAACATCGGGTGTTGCTATAGGACTAATTTCTTTTCTAACCCAACTGATCAACTCTTTGCGTAAGCCATCATCAGCTGTAACACCAGTTTTCAGCGTCACATAAGCGTAAATGCCCTGTCCTTTAATATCGTGGGGATAGCCAACAACTGCGGACTCCGCGACTTTAGGATGCGCTACCAAAGCGCTTTCAATTTCTGCGGTACCCAAACGGTGGCCCGCAACATTAATGACATCATCGACGCGTCCCGTAATCCAGTAATATCCATCCGCATCACGACGGCACCCATCGCCTGAAAAATATTTTCCTTTAAAGCTACTGAAATAGGTTTGCTTAAACCGCTCATGATCGCCAAAGACGGTGCGCATCTGTCCAGGCCAGCTATCAGCAATACAAAGATTGCCTTCACAGGCTCCTTCCAAAACCTTGCCTTCGCCATCAACAATAAGAGGCTGTACGCCAAAGAAAGGTTTCGTAGCTGAACCCGGTTTTAAATCAATTGCTCCTGGCAATGGCAAAATCATATGGCCGCCTGTCTCTGTCTGCCACCATGTATCAATCACAGGACAACGCGCATCGCCCACAACATTATAATACCAGAGCCATGCTTCAGGATTAATCGGCTCGCCAACACTTGCTAAAAGACGCAAAGATTTCCGACTGGTTTTTTTAACGGGACCATCACCTTCGCGCATGAGCGCACGAATAGCCGTAGGCGCCGTATAAAAAATATTCACTTTATGCTTATCAATAACCTGCCAAAAACGCGAGCTATCTGGATAATTGGGAACACCCTCAAACATCAGTGTCGTGGCACCATTACAGAGTGGTCCATAAACAATATAGCTGTGCCCAGTTACCCAACCCACATCAGCTGTGCACCAATAAATATCGCCGTCACGATAATCAAAGGCATATTTATGGGTGAGCGCAGCATAAAGCAGATAACCGCCCGTTGTGTGAAGAACGCCTTTGGGTTTACCGGTTGAGCCAGACGTATAAAGAATAAAAAGTGGATCTTCCGCATTCATGGGCTCAGCTGCACAGGCGGCTGAAACCTTGGCTTTTTCTTCATGATACCAATGATCTCGCTTAGCATCCCACTGCACAGAAGCGCCCGTGCGTTTTACAACAATGACAGCTTTTACATCTGGGCAAGATTTGAGCGCCGCATCAGCATTGACTTTAAGTGGCACTTTTTTGCCGCCGCGCAAGCCTTCATCAGCCGTTATGAGAAATTTAGAATTACAATCCAGAATACGGTCTTTTAAACTCTCAGGCGAGAAACCGCCAAAGACAACCGAATGAATAGCCCCGATGCGCGCGCAAGCCAGCATCGCATAAGCTGCTTCTAAAATCATCGGCATGTAAATCGTAACACAATCGCCTTTTTTTACGCCTTGCGCTTTTAAAACATTCGCAAAGCGACAGACTTCTTCATAAAGCTCTTTGTAAGAAACTTTTTTTTGCTCATTTGGATCATCGCCTTCCCAAATGATTGCTGTCTGACTGCCACGTTTTTCTAAATGGCGATCAATACAATTGCTGGTGACATTGAGAACACCGTCTTCAAACCATTTGATGCTGACATCACCATCAAAATTCGTATTTTTAACTTTGGTATAAGGTTTGATCCATTGCAGCGTTTTACCCTGCTCACCCCAAAAACCATTGGGATCTTTAATTGATTGCTCATACATCGCCTTATAAGTGGCGGCATCAATCCAGGTTTGTGCAGAAGCATCTTTAGAGACTTTGATGAGATCAGACATTTTTTCACCTGTGGCAAGCGCTCACAGATGGGTAGCAGAAAAATTAGGCGAGAGCCAGACGCGCCAATTGTGCAGGCCATTGGCGTCCAACGTTGGCAATGCTTTCGATAAGGGGCAATCCAGCATCACTCAGCTTTTTGTTAATATTGTTTGATTGCACTGCGATAATTTTAGCACCGATTGCAGGATTATCGATAGCATATTGCTTATAAAGATATGTATTACCGCAGAATTCGCCGCCCGATAAAATAAACATTAATCGTGCTTCAGCACGCGTCAAGCGAACAGGTTTTTCGCTCAGAATTTCGATAGCACCCGATTCCTCATTTTCACGGATACGAAAGAAAGGAAATACATCCGCATCCGATTTTTGATATTTAAAATGTGATGCGCGCATAACATTCGCAACAGCTGTGTGTGTCGTGAGATCATAAGTACCTGTTACATAAGTTACAGGAAATCGTCCCCAAATTTCTGCGGCTAATCTTTCTTGATTTTCATTGGCAACAACACAAATAACAGGAACTCTATTCTCAAGCTGCATAAGCTTACGAATTGATGGGGTCGTATTATTACGGACAGATTCACTTCTGCGCGGATCTCTTAGATCCAGAGAAGATCCAAAGGGCAATTTTTCAGAGGGCGCCTCAACAATAATGACATCTTGTTGAGCTGCCATTTGCTGTAGAGCCCCATTATTTGCAAAAGCAAATGTATGAAAGCTGGCGATGTGAAGGCCGCCTTCTTTTGGTTCCGACTGTTGAAGGACAAACTGCTCTTTGAGCGCAAGAGGTCGACTTACAATCGATAAAGTATTGAGATCCGTCATAATGATCGGACTGTATCAAATTCAAATAGTTGCAGGAACAAAAACACTGTTAAAATGGGCCTTTCTTAGCCCTTTAACCAACTAACTATCTGTGTTCGCTGAGCCACTTAAAAAGGGGCGACCACACCTGATGTGAAGCATTGCGGCTTACAATCATGCCAATATGACCCATCATAGGCTCATGGAGCGAGGCACGCGGCAAAAGCCGCGCAAGTGGCAAAGCAGATTCGGGCGGCACAATATGGTCTCGCCCAGGTACAACGACATAACTGGGTGTTTGAATGGTGCGCGGATCGATGATGGTGCCATCAATATGCCAATCTAATTTGGCCGTATAATTTTCGCCGTACCAATCGATGAGACACTCGCGAGCAACAGGTGCTGTTAAAGGCACACCATCATTCAGCCAATCCTCAAGTAAAACAAATTGCCTTGCCTCCATGCTATCGGGATCAAGGCTGGCAAATTCAGAAAATTTATTGAGGACTTGCATGGGCTGGAACCCTGCAAAAAGACTTTGAATAACATCAACCGGAAGCAATCCTGTTGCTTGCAAACAAGGCTCCATTTGCTCGGCCACAGCTATAAAAGATGAGGCGATATCTGGATTGGGCTTATGAAAATCCCAAGGTGTTGCCAATAATGTAAGTGTTTTAACGCGCTCTTTTTGAAGTGTTGCCAGAGCTAATGCTAACAATCCCCCCATACAGTACCCCATGACATGTACTGGATTTGTCTGACTGGATTGCAAAAAATCCAAAATGGGCAGAAGGCGTTTTGTTACATAATCAGTGAGACTAAATGATTTTTCTTTCTCACCTGGATGATCCCAATCCACAACGAGAGGACGAAAACCTTCGGCTGCCAAGCGGCGCAGAAAGGAGGATGCAAAATCCAAATCAAGAATATGAAAGCGATTAATCAAAGACGGAATGACAAGAATAATCGGTGCCGTTGAATGACTAGGGTTATAGTCACGTAAAGAGGTTGTGCCGTCTTGCCAGATGACAGGGGCCTCAACGACATCTCTCTGATCATAATGATATTGGTAGGCCTTGATGCCCGCGATAAAGCGGCGCATACGCGCTACACTTTCATGGAGCAAAGCTTGATCAAATTCAGTGTTGGCTAGGCTTTGTACGGCGCTGAGTTTTTGGAGCTGGCGCGTTAAGAGCGGCTTCGACACGATCGAGGCGTTTTTCAAGCTCGGCCAAACGATGGGCAAACTGGGCCAAACGCAAAGCGCTGTCATCAGATGCAGTTGCAGAGGACGCGGTCCTAGCCGTGGCGCTTGCTGCGTCTGCGTGTGGGGTGCCGTCGGATGAAGCGAATGAGCCTGCATGAAAGCCATTTTGCATCATCGAAGCCCAATCAGCAAACAGGCGCCTTTGGGGCTCGAGAAGGCGCATCAATTCAGCTTTAGCTGAAGGGTCTGATGCATAGACGGCCAAATGCTCTTGCCATAAATCCATAACCTCGGAGGCTAAACTTTGAATTTCGCTTTGTGTGGATGCTTTGCTATCGCTCATCCTGAAAGTAAAGCACGCATCGCAATGCGCGTCATGAGAAAATGTACGATATTAGTCAGCATATTCAGGCGCTTGTTCGAACATCGCACTTGCTCTGTAAGATTCACCTTGTTTTTTCCCTGCCGGCGCGCGAAAATTAACCATACTTAACTTTTCAATATCGGCTGAACGCGAAGGACCCTTCAATGAGCGACGCGCCAAAACAAACTGTCACTATTAAAAAATATGCCAATCGCCGCCTCTATAATACGGCGACGAGCTCTTATGTAACGCTCGATGACCTCTCCAAAATGGTCAAAGAAGGCATTGAATTTAATGTTTATGATGCCAAAACCAGCGAAGATATTACTCGCTCTGTTCTGACCCAGATCATTGTTGAAGAAGAAGGTAAGGCTGGACAAAATCTTCTGCCTATCAGCTTTTTACGCCAGTTGATCGGTTTCTATGGCGATAATATGCAATGGCTCGTGCCCAAATATCTTGAACACAGCATGCAATCCTTGTCGAAAAACCAAGAACAAATTCGCAGCTACTTTCAAAGTACCTTTGGCGGCATGTTCCCCTTTGGCAGCACCTTAGAAGAAATGGGCAAGCAGAATATGGCGATGTTTGAACGCGCCATGCGCATGTTCTCACCCTTTGGTACTGGAATGCCAGGTATGCAAGGTATGCCCGGCATGACACCATCGAAACCACCTTCTGATAGTGCGAGCGAACAAGAACGCGCCGAAGAAGCAGCTTTCACACCAGCCTCCAACATCACACCTATGCCGACGCCAGCTACCAATCAGGCGTCGCAATCTCAAACATCAGGTGAAGATGTGCAGAATAAAATTGCCGCTTTGCAGCGCCAATTAGCTGAGATGAACAAGAAATAATTAAACGGTTGCGGCGCGTAAAAGCGGCATGATCACGGCAGGTGCGGCGCTTTTGCTGTCACCTGCTTTTTTTTCTTCCAACCATGGCTTGCCCAAAGCTGGTTTACCAAAATAATAGCCCTGCATCATATCAACGCGTGCACGCTTCATCCAATCAGCAATCTCGGCTGTCTCAATACCTTCGGCAACAATCTGTAAACCAAGCCCATGTGCTAATTCAATCAGCGCTAAAACCAAATGCTGTTGCTCAGCATTCGTCAAAATATTATGGAGCAAATCTTTATCAATTTTCATGATTGAAACTGCAAGTGAGCGCAAATGGCGAATGGATGTAAAGCCAGCACCAAAATCATCCAAGGAGACACGGCCACCCAACTCACGCAATTGATCAACGAATTTGCGCGTTTCTGTCACATCAACAATGGCGGCTGTTTCTGTGATTTCAACAACCAGACGTTCAGCGACAGAACGACGGAAACCTAGAATATTTTTGACATGCTCGGGCCAATCAGCTTGAGCTGCTGTCAAACCAGAAACATTGATGGCGAGCGAAAGATCGGGATGCTCTTCGAGCTCTTTGACAGCCAGATCTAGAACAAGACGATCGAGCTCAAACGCTAAGCCTAATTGTTCAATGGCGGGCACAAAGAGGGCGGCTGAAATGGGCTTACCATCATCACCAAACATGCGAACCAAGGCTTCATAGCAAACGATCTTGCCTGAGGCTGTCTCGATGATCGGCTGAAACGCCAACTTGAAACCATTATTTTTAAAGGCGCTCTTGATGCGCTCACCTAATTCTAAAAGTTGGCGGTTCTCTAACATACGCTCAGGGCTATCGACATATTCTGCAAAGAGATTGCGGCCACGCTGATGAGCATCATGCAAAGCTTGCTCAGCAAAAATCATCGCTTCGGTAGCGCTTTTTGCCACAGTTGGCAGTTTGACACCACCAATGGAGATTGTGATGTGCAAGGG
>JBASWO010000034.1:0-2337 GCA_049276515.1 Alphaproteobacteria bacterium | reverse complement strand
ACGGCATGCCGTGCCCCCGCTCAGCGCAGCCCCAACGTCCTGATCATCCGGGCGAGGTAGGTTCGCTGCAGGCCGAGGAGTTTTGCCGCCTCGGTCTGATTTCCTCCTGTTTTCTCCAACGCTCGCCGCAACAGATCTTTCTTGAATTGATTCATCCCTTCGACCATTTTCGGGATCGGGCCGGAATTCGACAATGGTTCGAGCGCGGTCCCGAAAGAAGATTCCCGGATTTCCGGCGGAAAACTTTCCTCGGTGATGTTCGATCCGGGCGGGGACAATACGACCGCCCGTTCGATCACGTTCTGGAGCTCCCGGACGTTCCCGGGCCATGCGTAGCTCTCCAATAATTCGATCGCGGACGCCTCGATCTGGAGGGGGGGACGGTTGACTTCTCGACAGAATCGATGGGTGAAGTGATCGATCAATAACGGAATGTCTTCGGGCCGCTCGCGCAGCGACGGGATGACCAATGAAACCACATTCAGCCGGTAGTATAGGTCTTCCCGAAAGGTCTTCTCTTGGATGGCGCGTTTTAGATCGCGGTTTGTCGCCGCGATGATTCGCACATCGGTCCGAATGTTGGCGGATCCCCCGACGCGCTGAAACTCCTTTTCCTGAAGAACCCTCAATAGCATCGCCTGCGAATCAGCGGGAAGGTCTCCGATTTCATCCAGAAAAAGCGAGCCTCCATTCGCCAATTCGAATTTCCCTTTTCTCTGGGCATTCGCGCCGGTAAACGCCCCCTTCTCATGACCGAAGAGCTCGCTGCCTACGAGCTCCAGCGTGATGGCCCCGCAGTTGATGGCGACAAAAGGAGCGTTCGCGCGCGGGCTCCACGCGTGAATCTTGCGCGCGATGATTTCTTTTCCGGTTCCGCTCTCTCCTAAAATAAGGATGCTGGATCGGGTCGGCGCGGCGGCGTTTGCCATGTCAAGAACCGCGCGAATTTTCGGGCTTCGATCCCCTACAAAACGGTATTGATGCTCAGCGGCCTCGTTTAATACGAGATTTGTATTGTAGGCGGCCGTATATGTCTTCGCCCTCGCAATCGCCGCTCCGGCCAAACTTCCCAAGGCATATAACAGATCCAGATCCTCTTGGACAAAACCGCGCGGCTCATGCGTGTTAAGCACTTCAATCGCCCCGACCACCATTCCCGACTGTCTTAAGGGGGTGCAAAGCAGATTGCGCGTTTTATAACCGCTTTTTTGGTCTACTCCTTTGAAGAACCGTTTGTCGGTCGATGTGTCGTTGCAGATCACGCCCTGGCCTGATTGAACCACCCAGCTGACGATGCCTTCTCCAAGCTTGATTCGAAAGACGCCGATCGCGGCCTTTCCGGCCGAGAAAGTGAAAGTAAGCTGATCCTCTTCGGGATCAATCAGCGCGATACTGCAAGCCTCCGCCGAAAACAACGACACGGCGTGATTGAGGATCACATCGATGAGTGCTTCGACCTCGAACGTATTCATCAGCGATTGGCTGAGATCGATCAGGCCGTTTAAACGAGACCGCGACTGTTCGATTGGAATGTTCATAATTGGATCGAATCCATTTTGATAAAACACGCGGCTGATCATAATAGGTTCATCCCTTCTAAGTCAAGATATGCATACGGGGTCATGTCATCACAGCGCATTTTAAGCCGGCCCGAATGGAAGACCTGCATATAGGACTGTTGCGCCATAGCACTATCTTGAATTGGTAAATGAGCCTCCGCGACGTTTCATCCGTGGCGGGATATTGCCTAATTCTTCTCAAAAGATTATCTCTCCCACTTTTATCCGGTCTCCTGTCATCCGAGACCAGTCCTCATGTAGAATGCCACGCCCTGAAACAATGAAAATGGATTTCGATTCGGATACTGTAGAGCTATTTTCAAGATAGAGAAAAAAGGGGCGAGACCTCGTCGGTCACGACAGAGCCGTCCGGCTTGACCGTTCCGAAGAAAAGCTCCGTTCTGGCCAAAGGGGCTCCCATGAACGGAGCCGGACCTTTCGAAGCGGCGTCGACCGCCCCCTCCCTTTTTAAAAGATCGGGATGTTCTCCCCCTCCAGGAGCGAGGGGGAGACGATAAGGGGGCGGCTGGCGTCTGCGCTCAGCCCTCAAGGAACCTCGACGATCTCTTTTCTCATCGGGCCGAGGAGGGAGAGCAGTTCGCTCTTCTCCTTCTCCGGAACGTTGAACTTGTCGAGGGCCGCCACCAGGTCTTCGACGACGAAATCGAACTCCCGGGAGGTGATCTTCAGACCGGCATGGCTGTCCTTCATGCTGCGGCCGGTATAGTTACAGGGACCGCCGGCGCCAGCGCAAACGAGGTTGACCACGTGCATCTTC
>JBASWO010000033.1:0-4372 GCA_049276515.1 Alphaproteobacteria bacterium | reverse complement strand
GAGCAACAATAGCAGCAATAATCTCAATCTATGGCAAGGCATTGTTGGTGGCACGCAACGTTATGCGACACCCCTCAACACATCCGCCCAAGGACCTAACTTACTTTGTCCTCAAGAAGTCACGCGCATGACAACGAATAAGACAACCCTAACGAACGCTATCAATGGCATGGTGGCTGACGGCAACACGGTCATCAATCAAGGCCTGCAATGGGGTTGGAATATGATTTCCCCACGTTGGCGCGGTATGTGGGGTGGCACAATGAATAGCAATAGCTTGCCACTCGACTATCATACAAAAGGCATGAATAAGGCTGTTGTGCTCCTTACTGACGGTGAAAACACCATCGATAATATGAACCACAGCGCCTATTGGTATCTCGCTGATGGAAGATTAGGCACGACAAGCTCAAGTGCGGCGGTTACACAGTTGAATACGCGTACAGCACAATTGTGCACCGCGATGAAAGCGCAAGGTATTTACATTTATACCATTGCCTTAGGAACGGGCGTGACGACAACAGCGAAGAACATGTTGAAAGCCTGTGCCACAGCAGAAAATTACTACTTTAATTCACCAGGCACAGCGCAGCTGCAGACGGTATTTAGCGCTATTGGCGACTCTTTATCGAACCTGCGCGTCAGCAAGTAAGACACTTTTATACGTAAAGTTGGGAAAGCGGGCTTAAAGCCCGCTTTTTCAGTAAACACGAATCAAGCATTTATGTATGTTTGATTTATGACTGTTTTTCAAACAATTGCCCTGTTACTGACTTTTGCCGCATTGGGCGCTTACATTAATCACCGTTTTCTGAAGTTGCCATCAACAATTGGCCTGATGGTTTTTGCGCTGCTGATTTCTCTTGGCGCAGTTGGCTTGAATTATCTTGGTATCGTCAATCTGACAAGCACAGGTGCTTTTGTTAGTCAGATCAATTTTTCAGAAATTCTTTTACATGGCATGTTGTCTTTCCTTTTGTTTGCAGGTGCCATGCATGTCGATCTCAGCGAACTTAAAAAATACCAAGGCATTGTAGGCGCTCTTGCGACAGGCGGCGTCGTTATTACAACACTGGTTACAGGCACGATCGTATGGCAAGCGGCTCAATGGTTTGGCTTTCAACTCCCCTATATCTATGCGCTATTGTTTGGTGCGTTGATTGCGCCGACAGATCCCGTCGCCGTTCTGGGTATTTTGAAGCAGACCGGCATATCACGGCGCTTTCTCATTAAAATTGGCGGCGAAAGCCTTCTCAATGATGGCGCCGGCATTGTTCTTTTCATGGTTCTTCTCAATATCGCCGATCCCACAACGCCCAATATGACGCCTATGGAAATTACCGGCCTCTTCTTATGGGAAGGCATCGGCAGTATTATTCTGGGTCTTACTTTGGGGTGGATTACATTCCGTTTTCTTATCGGCATTGATGATTACAAGATTGAAGCTCTGCTGACTTTAGCCCTCGCCGCTGGCGGTTATAGTCTTGCAGAAGCTGTCCATGTTTCAGCTCCTATTACGATGGTTGTTGCTGGACTTGTTATCGGCAATCACGGGCGCATGTTTGGCATGTCTGATCGCACACGTACGCATTTGGATATGTTCTGGGAATTGTTGGATGAAATTCTCAACGCAGTCCTCTTCATGTTGATGGGCCTTCAGATGATGGTCTTTACGATTTCATCCCAGCATATTGCTCTCGGGCTTGCGGCTATTATTGCGATGTTAATTGGACGTTTTATAAGCGTCAGCATCCCCGTTTACCTCCTGCACTTCCGCTACAGCTTTGAGCGCGGCACCATTCCTATTTTAACATGGGGTGGCTTACGCGGCGGTATTGCGATCGCCTTGGCCCTCTCTCTTCCCGCAGGATTTGAGAAAGATCTGATTTTAGGCATGACTTATATTGCCGTAGTCTTTTCCGTTCTGTTCCAAGGCACAACCTTCCGTTATGTGGCTAGGGCTATCCTCAAGAAAAAGGCCTAAAACTAGCTTTTTGTATGGCTTTACAAGCCTGCCAACGCATGCCTAAAAATAGACGCTTTCTTATCGCTCTATCACCCGTCCCACTGATGAAATAAAAGGCTACGCCATGAAAAAAATTACTGCTGCTTTTGCTCTTCTTACACTCCTTGCCGCCTGCTCATCAGAGCCAACATCACGCGTCAAAGTGGATATGAATGCCGGCAACAAGATCAATCTTGATGTACAGGCCGTAACTTTTGCTGATCGCAGTGGTCTTCAACCTGCGAATTCACCCTATAATACGCAGCGCTTTCAGCCCACGATTGCTGAAGCCATCAAACAATGGGCTAGCGACAAGCTCCAAGCGACAGGTACAGCTGGTGATGCCATCATCATTGTTAAAGATGCCAGCCTCATTGCCGAAGCTTTACCTCATGGCAATGACTGGTTTACCCGCCAGCAGACCAGCAAATACAGTGCCCATGCCGAAGTTGATATTGAAGTGAAGGGCCGCGCCGGCGCTTATGCTATTGCCAGCGCACAAGCCAGCCGCTTTGAAACGCTTCCTGAAAATCCAACAGAAGCTGAACGTCAAAATGCCTACGCAAACCTTCTCAATGGTTTGATGCGTGACTTGGGTCAAGCTATCCAGTCCAGCATCAACCAGCATTTGCGGCAGTTTGTTGTTAACGCTCCACGTTAATTCTCTTGAGTATTTGATACGCATCTATGGCGACGGGTGAAATCCATTGTCTTCCGCCGCATGAGCATAAGGCGCGGCCATTAGCAGTTTTTTTGCTGCTGGTTGCGCCTTTTCTTTTTGGAGCTTTATCTCTTTATCTTGGACAAGACGCCAATTGGGATTTGCGCAATTATCATTGGTATAATGCCTATGCATTTTTAAATGGGCGCTATGATCTTGATCTTTTGCCTTCACAAACACCGTATTTTTACAATCCCACACTTGATATTCCCTTCTATCTCATCGCCACACATGCATCCGCTCAACTGACGGGCTTTCTTTTAGGGTGGGTACAAGGTCTCAATTTTATTCTGCTTTTCATGTTGGCACATGTAAGCCTCATCATCCCCAACCCAAGACAGAAAGTTTTAGTCTCCGCGGGTCTTGCGACACTTGGCATGATAGGTGGTGGTGGCATTGCCATGCTCGGTACTGTTTTTTACGACAATGTCACGAGCCTTGGAATTTTCTTATCCGCACTTCTTGTCATTCGACATTTTGATCGGCTAGTGAATGCCCCACTTAAAAAAGCATTTTTACTAGCTTTTCTTTTCGGCATTCCCTCTGGCCTGATGATGGGCTTAAAGCTACCCAGCGTCATTTTCTGCGTTGGTTTTTGCTTTGCACTCCTCTTTGTTGGCGGCACGTTCCAACGTCGCTTTATGATTACTTTTGCCTTTGGTCTTGGCGTTTTATGTGGCGTTGCAGTGACGCTAGGGCATTGGGCTTGGTTTCTACAAACACACTTTGGCAGTCCGCTTTTCCCTTATTTCAATAATGTCTTCCATGCACCTCTAGCGCCTGACAGCAGTGCGCGTGACACACAATTCATCACGCGTAGTTTTCATGATTTTATTCTTTTTCCTTTTATCTTCACCGATAGTCCTTATCGCGTCGGTGAGATTCCTTGGCGCGATTGGCGTTTGCTCATCCTCTATGTCTTATTGCCAACGGCCATAGTCGTACGTCTTTTCTTTGGTCGCAGTAAGAACACGCATGATGCAATGGCAGTGCCTTACGCCGCACGCTATTTATTATGGGCAGGCGCACTCTCCTATTTCACCTGGCTGGGTATGTTTTGTGTCTACCGCTACGCCATACCCATGGAGATGCTGGCCCCTCTCTTAATCGTTTTTGCTGTCGGGATGTTGCCGCTCAAACTTCATACACGTGGCCTTATAGCGGCTTTTATTTTGGTGATTATTGCGGCGTCTATTCAAGGCGGCAATTGGACGCGTCGTGCCGACTGGTCAGAACGGTTTGTAGAAACGGGTGTACCTGAATTAGGTACGACCAGTGATGTGATGGTTCTTTTAGCTGGATTTGAGCCCTACTCTCATGTCATTCCACAATTGCCGAGTGATATGCGTTTTGTACGTATTCAAAGCAATTTCAGCAGTCCTGATCAGAATAAAGGCATCAATCAAATGCTACATGACCGTGTGAACGCTCATAAAGGCCGGTTGATGCTGCTCATACCCCCTTGGCAAAAAAATGTGGGTGCCGAGGCTCTTGGTTATTATGATCTGGCGTTAGAGAATAAGCCCTGTCAAACTGTGATCGATCATCTCTATCAACATAAGCCCATCGACCTCTGTCCCGTCATTCGCCTGAAACCCTAGTGTGAACCATGACTGATATTGCCGTACTTGTACCTTGCTATAACG
>JBASWO010000032.1:0-14051 GCA_049276515.1 Alphaproteobacteria bacterium | reverse complement strand
GCCAGGGGCAGGGGTAAAAGTACTCTCAAAGTCGTGGGGGTGGCGGGGGACTGGTTCATCAGCTATATACTACCTTGGATTCGCGACCCCGCGCAGCATTGACCGCTAAAGGAGATTAACGTGAAGTTCTTTGTAGATACTGCTGATCTAAACGACATTAAAGACTTGGCTGCAACAGGTCTTTTGGATGGTGTCACAACCAACCCATCCCTGGTTGCAAAATCAGGCCATAGTAATTTTGTCGATCTGATTAAAGAGATTTGCGCCATTGTTCCTGGTCCTGTTAGCGCCGAAGTGGCGGCGACTGATTTCGATACCATGATGGCTGAAGGTTTGTATCTCTCCAAGATCGCCAAAAACATAGCGGTCAAGGTTCCTCTGACTCCAGCCGGCCTTAAGGTTTGCAAAGCACTGTCATCGCAAGGCACGATGGTAAATGTAACTTTATGCTTCTCCGCAGCCCAAGCTATTTTAGCGGCTAAGGCAGGCGCTACCTTTGTATCACCCTTCGTTGGTCGCTTGGATGATATTGGCGAAAACGGTATGCAACTGATTGCAGATATCTGCAAAATTTATGCAGCCTATCCTCAGTTTAAGACCGAAGTTTTGGTCGCATCAGTTCGCCATCCTATGCATGTGGTTGATGCTGCAAAGTTAGGCGCACATGTTGCGACATGCCCACCCAATGTTATTCGCCAACTCTTTGCGCATCCTTTGACGGATAAAGGTCTCGCACAATTTGTAACGGATTGGGCCAAGACGGGACAAAAGATATTGCCCGATGGTGTGCAGCCAATGAAGGCGCGGAATTAAGATAGAAAATATTCCGCCTAAAAAATGGTGAGGCATGGCTTTTTCACCTGATAACCTGCCCTGGGCTGATGATGTCATAGATGCTGTGGCAAAGTGGCAAAGCTGGTTACGTTACGAAAAGCGCGCTTCTGCCCATACAGTTGAATCCTACCAATTCGATCTGCACAATCTTTTTGCTTTTTTAAATAAGCATCGCGCACGGCAAATTAATCTAGGTATGCTCTCTGCGCTTAGCTTAAGTGATTTTCGAAGCTGGCTTGCCAACAATGCGGCTGAAGAGCGTCAGGCGGCTTCGCGCGCACGAGCGGTGGCAGGTGTGCGTAATTTCTTTCGCTGGCTTGATCGTTCCGGCATTTTACACAACAGCGCGATTGAGCTTTTGAAGCTTCCCAAAACAGCATGCCGTTTGCCGCGACCTGTAACAGAAAGCGAAGCACAGGATATTGTGAGTTTGGCTAAGAATGTGCCGCATGAAAATTGGGTTGGTCTTCGCGATGAAGCCTTATTTACGCTGCTTTATGGTGCGGGCCTTCGTATTAGTGAGGCGCTCAATTTAACGCATGCTGATATGGGACAAAAAGATCGTCTTGTAGTGACTGGCAAAGGCAATAAGCAGCGCAATGTGCCGCTCTTGCCGATCGTGAGTGCTGCGCTAGATCGGTATCTTGCTGTCATGCCTTTTGCCAACAAACCTAAGCAACCCATTTTTGTGGGTGTTCGTGGCGAAAAACTCAATGCAGCCGTAGCGCAGCGCCATTTACGTCAATTGCGTCGCCAGTTGAATTTGCCAGATACGGTGACGCCTCATGCCTTGCGTCATAGTTTTGCGACACATCTTTTGGCGTCTGGTGCTGATTTGAGGAGCTTACAGGAACTTCTGGGACATAGTTCGCTATCAACGACGCAACTTTATACGCAAGTCGATGCTCAGCAATTAGCCAAAGCCTATAAAGCAGCACATCCGAGAGCAAAGTAAGGGCTATTGCTTAAATATGGATTGGCCGTCCATCCACGGCTAAAGCCGCTTCCTTAACCGCTTCATTGAGTGTGGGGTGAGCGTGGCTCGTACGGGCAATGTCTTCGCTGCTCGCGCCAAACTCAATGGCTAAAGCTAATTCTGCAATCATGGTGCCGGCATCAGGTCCAATGATATGGGCGCCCAAAACGCGGTCCGTATGTTTGTCGGCCAGAATTTTAACGAACCCATCTGTATCGGCCATGGCGCGGGCGCGGCCATTGGCAGAGAATGGAAATTTGCCAGCTTTATATTCAATGCCTTCAGACTTCAGTTGTTCTTCGGACTTACCGACAGAAGCGATTTCAGGCCATGTATAAACAACGCCGGGTATAGCGTCATAATTGATATGGCCGGATTGACCTGCGATCATCTCAGCGCAGACAACGCCTTCTTCTTCAGCCTTGTGTGCCAGCATGGCGCCCGCAATGACATCGCCAATGGCGTAAATGCCCTTAACGTTGGTTTCAAAATGATGATCAACAATAACGCGTTTACGTTCATCTAATTTTACGCCAACTTTTTCTAAGCCAAGCCCTTCAGTATAAGGGCGGCGGCCGATCGAAAGAAGAACGACATCAGCCTTCATTTTTTCGGCATTGCCGCCGGCTGCGGCTTCGAGGTTAAGAGCAACTTCATTACCTTCAACGCGTGCCGACGTCACTTTGGTGCCCAGTTTAAATTGGATACCTTGTTTATTCAGAATCTTATGCGCTGCTTTTGCTAATTCATTGTCGGTTCCTGGCAAAATACGATCCAGAAATTCAATAACGGTTACTTCCGTGCCGAGACGTTGCCAGACGGAACCCAGTTCAAGGCCGATTACGCCGCCACCAATAACAACCATGGTTTTAGGGATTGAGGGAAGCGAGAGAGCACCTGTTGATGTCACAATACGTTTTTCGTCAACAGCGACACCAGGTAATGGCGTGCTTTCCGAGCCTGTGGCGATGATAATATTCTTAGCCGTGTAGGTTTCAGAGCCGACTGTCACTTGTCCAGGCGCTGTAATAACACCCTTACCTTTGAGCCAATCAACTTTGTTTTTCTTAAAAAGATATTCAATGCCGGCAGTGTTGTCTTTCACAACCTTGCTCTTATGCGCCATCATGGCTGCTAGATCGATCTTGATATCGCCAAGCTTGATACCGTGTGTGCCGAGGCTGTGCTTAGCCTCATGGTATTTCTCTGAGCTGGTGAGGAGTGCTTTCGATGGGATACAGCCAACATTGAGGCATGTGCCGCCAAGTGTGGGGGTTGTTTCAACACAGGCTGTTTTGAGCCCTAGCTGTGCACCACGAATAGCCGCGACATAGCCACCCGGGCCAGCGCCGATAACGATAAGATCATAAGATGTTGTCATAATTTTTAAGCGAGGCTGGAGTTAGACGCCGAGAAGCAAACGTTCTGGGTTTTCAATGCATTCCTTAACACGAACAAGGAATGTCACCGCTTCCCGTCCATCAATAATGCGATGGTCGTAGCTAAGTGCCAGATACATCATAGGACGTATTTCGATCTTGCCGTTTACAGCAATGGGGCGTTCCTTGATCGAATGCATGCCAAGAATGCCTGATTGTGGTGGATTTAAAATCGGCGTCGACATGAGGGAGCCGTAGATGCCGCCATTGGTAATGGTGAATGTACCGCCCGTTAAATCGTTCATGGAAAGTTTGCCGTCTTTAGCGCGTCTGCCAAGATCGCCGATCGTTTTTTCAATATCAGCAAAGTTCAGCTGGTCTGCATCGCGTACAACAGGAACCACGAGGCCATTAGGTGTGCCAACAGCAACGCCGATGTCATAGTAGTTCTTGTAGACCAGATCTTCGCCTTCAATCTCAGCATTCACGCTAGGGATTTCTTTCAGAGCCAAGATACAAGCTTTGACGAAGAACGACATAAAGCCGAGCTTGGTGCCATATTTCTTTTCAAACACTTCTTTGTGCTGTGCGCGTAGGGCCATTACATTGCTCATATCGACTTCATTGAAAGTCGTGAGCATGGCGGCTGTGTTCTGTGCTTCTTTGAGACGTTCTGCAATGCGCTGACGAAGGCGTGTCATGCGAACGCGTTCTTCTTCATGACCGCGCTGACGTGGGCCTGCAGGTTGCGCTGGTGCTTTAGCGGCAGGCGCCGGGCGCGCAGCTGGAGCAGATGCGTGGTTCATCACATCTTCTTTTGTGACACGGCCACCTTTGCCACTACCGGCAACTTCATAAGGATTAATACCGCGATCTTCGGCTTGCTTGCGAGCAGCTGGCATCACAGCAGGTTGCGATGGCGGTGTTGAGGTATTGGCTGTTGCAGGTTTTGCAGCCGGAGCAGGTGCTGAGGTCGTAGCGGATGCTGAAGGTGAGGAGACAGAAGCTGCGCCCTCTTGAATCAGACCTAAAACGGCGCCAACGCCAACATTGCCGCCTTGTGGTACCTTGATTTCACTTATGATCCCGGCGCTTGTTGCATTAACTTCAAGCGTTACCTTATCGGTTTCCAATTCAACCAAAGGTTCGTCCATACGCACTGAATCGCCTACCTTTTTCAGCCATTTGGCTACGGTGGCTTCGGATACGGATTCGCCCATGGGAGGGACAACGATTTGGGTAGTCATAGGGGGCCTCAGAAGTGCAGAAATACTGAATTATGGGCCCTTTAATAAGCCGAAATCACGCAACAGTCAAAGGCTTGTCCGGACCTTTTTGGCGTTTGCTGTTTTTAAACCTCTTAAAATCTAAGATTTGGGCGGTTTTAATGAGATCGGGCTTTTTCATGCGTAAAACGGCAGTTTTTTTGACGTATCTTGCACTGTGTTTGGTGAGCTTTTCGTCGCATGCGGAAAGCAGCCTGCAATGGCTTAGCGGCTACAATGGCAAAAAAACCGCTAGCGTCGTCGCAGACAAACGTTTTCGTGTTTTTCTACAAGATGCTGTCCCTGATTTTCTCGGGGATTTTGGTTTTGGGGCCCGTGGGCTAAAGCTCGGTTTGCGAAATGCCTTGCTTGAGGTTTTGGGTGGTCCGAGCGATCCTGTTTTTTATCCTGATAAAGATTCTGTGACGCTTTCAGCTTGTCGTTATCAAAGTTGTGCTGAAAAAGGTTTTATGTGGATTGATATAACGCATCAGCAATCCGTTTTTGCGATCATCCATTATATTTATCAGGGGGAATTTTTTCATAATAAACCGCAAATGTTTTTGGCTTCAGCTAACTTCAAATGCGACGCCTATCCAGACGCTGCTCAAGAGCGCATCAAAATTTGGCTGATGCTCAATGACCTAACGCCAGAGGCTGTTCGCTGCCTCGAAGACAAAACCGTTCGTCCTCTGACCTGGAATTAGGCTGCTACAAGCGCAGGCTGTGGTCGACGACGTTGGGGTGTTGGGCTTGAAGGCCGAGCACGTGCAGGCCGTGTACGCGGTTTTGGCCGACTTACACGATTTGCTTCTTGGCGGAATTCGCTCGCTTGAGCGCGGCGTGGACGGCGGCGAGTGGTGCCACGAGCTGCGGGACCCCATGCAACAATCTTATATTTACCGCACTTGCGCCCGGCACGAAATTCATGACGGGGAAGTTGAACATGCGGCCGCTCAGACGCGCCGCTTATCGTTTGCAGGCCTACAGCTTTGGCGGCGCGGCGTAAGGCTCTATAAAATTGGGTATCGCTTCGTCCATCGCGTGGATCATGAAAAATATCAGCGGCACAGCCATAGAGATGAGCGGATTGTAAGCCTTTAGCTGCACGTGGATTGCGTTGTTTGCGTTGTGTTGCAACGCTACGTACGCCACTGCCAAGTTTCAATCTAAAGCCTTGTTGGCGCAAAAGATTGCAAAGCCGAAGCAGGCGTTTGCCAAAATCAGGATGAAAGCGATGGGCAATTCTTTTATCAACGACGCCAGAATGAAGGCTTATTTGACGTACATTGGCATAATAAACTTTGCGGCGACGTTTGCGCTGCGTCGATGAAATGGCGCTTACCTGTACTGTCATAACCACCCCCTAAATACTGACCTCAATATGATTTAAGGCTAGGATAGGAGGGGTTAATGACAAATTAATTTGGCAACAACATCTGTTGAAGGTGGACAGTGCTCAGAGATTAAAGTGCAGGCCCGTCCCATGTTTGGCCTTTGTAATGTTGGCCATCTGGGCTTCGCAACACAACGCTTTGTCCGCGGATCAAGCTCTGTACAGCTGCGCGTTGTGATCGGTGAAGTTTAGATTCTACAAGAACTTTAGCGCCCTCCCTTAATTTAAGCTTCATGCTGCCTGCGGGTGGTTTGGTATCAAGATCAATAGTCATAATAGGTCCTTTCTCAATTCACTTATGCAAATGCTTTCTCAATTAATTCAGCCTGTTCCTTATTGTGACGTTTTAAAGAGCCTGTAGCTGTTGAAGCGCTCGGCACCCGGCCAATATACACAGGGCGTTTAGTGCGATGATCAACGGCTGTGAGTGAGCCCTCAATCAGGCGGTCAACAAAGTTCCAACCGCCCATATTTTGTGGCTCTTCTTGGCACCAGATAACATCGGCCTTCGGGTAGCGCGCCAATTCCTTGCTCAGTAATTTATCTGGGAAAGGATAGAATTGTTCGAGGCGAACAATTGCTACATCATTTATCTTACGCTCTTCGCGTGCAGTATAGAGATCATAATAAATCTTACCGCTGCAGATTAGAACGCGGCGGATCTTTTTATCATCTGTCAGGGTCGTCGCTGTTTCTGGTAAAACCTGACGGAAGGCTGTGTTGATTGCCATATCTTCCAGTTTTGAAACGCAGAGCTTGTTGCGTAACAAAGATTTGGGCGTCATCAGGATAAGAGGCTTACGGAAATTACGACGCACCTGACGGCGTAGAATGTGGAAGTAGTTAGCAGGGGTCGAGCAATTCGCGACTTGCCAATTATCTTCAGCACACATTTGTAAGAAGCGCTCAAGGCGTGCAGAAGAATGCTCAGGTCCTTGGCCTTCATAGCCGTGGGGCAGAAGCAGGGTCATGCCCGACATACGAAGCCATTTAGATTCTGAGGATGAGATAAACTGATCGAAAAAGACTTGTGCGGTGTTGGCAAAGTCACCGAACTGACCTTCCCAGCAAACCAAAGCTTTAGGTTCAGCGAGTGAGAAGCCGTAATCAAAGCCCATAACAGCAGCTTCTGAAAGCGGGCTGTCATGTACTTCGTATGTGGCTTGTTCCGAGCTGATGCCATTGAGGGGAATATAGCGATGTTCGTTTTGTTGATCGTAAAGAACAGAGTGGCGTTGTGAGAAAGTACCGCGGCCGCAATCTTGTCCTGATAAACGCACATGTGTGCCTTCGACAGCAAGTGAGCCAAAGGCTAAAGCTTCGGCTGTTGCCCAATCAATGCCTTCGCCAGACTTCATCATCTCGCGTTTAGCTTCAAGTTGCTTGGCAATTTTGGGGTTGATGTTAAAGCCATCAGGTACGCGCGTAATGGCATTGCCAACATCGCGCAAGACATTGACCTCTACGCCTGTATTGCCATTGCGATCTTCGCCGGATGCAACTTCTAAGCCCTGCCAACGGCCTTCAAGCCAATCAGCCTTGTTGGGTTTATAGCCACTCGCAGCCTGGAAATCTTGTTCAAGTTTGGCAACAAAATCACTGTTGATTTTATCTACTTCGGCTTGCGGAAGAGAGCCTTCACTTACCAATTTCTTAGCATAGACTTCGCGCGTGGTGGGTTGATCCTTGATCTTGCGATACATGATCGGTTGTGTGAACGCTGGCTCATCGCCTTCATTATGGCCGTGGCGGCGATAGCAGACCATATCGATGACAACATCTTTATGGAACTTCTGGCGGAACTCAGCGGCCATTTCTGCGACATGAACCACAGCTTCAACATCATCCCCATTCACATGGAAAATCGGCGCTTGGATCATCTTGGCAATATCGGTGCAATAAACGCCGGAGCGTGAATATTGCGGGCTCGTTGTAAAGCCAACCTGATTGTTGATCACAAAATGCATGGTACCGCCTGTACGGTACCCTTTGAGATCTGAAAGCATCAAGGTTTCAGCAACAACACCTTGGCCTGCGAAAGCAGCATCGCCATGGATCAAAAGGGCCATAACCTGATCACATGCTTCTTCAGATATATTGACGCCACCTGAACGTTGTTGCTGTTTTGCGCGCACACGGCCCGTTACAACTGGGTTCACCCATTCGAGATGCGACGGGTTAGGGTTCATGGTTAAATGCACCATGCGTCCATTAAAATCGCGGTCGATGGATGTGCCAAGGTGATATTTAACGTCGCCTGAACCTTGAACGCTATCAGGGTAAGCGGCAATGCCTTGGAATTCGGCAAACATCGCTGTGAAAGCTTTGCCAAGAATGTTGGTGAGCATATTCAAACGGCCACGATGGGCCATGCCAATCACAACTTCCCGTAAACCTTGTTCTGCGGCGCGCGCGATGGCTGCATCTAAAGCCGGTACAGTTGCTTCTGCGCCTTCAAGGCCAAAGCGTTTGACGCCAACAAACTTCGTCGCCAAGAATTTTTCAAAAGCTTCGCCAGCCGTGAGGCGTTGCATAATATGGCGCTTAGCGTTGGTATCATAATGAGGCGTATTGTTGTTTTCTTCGATACGACGCTTGAGCCAATCAGCCTGTTCCGGATCTTGAATATACATATATTCAATGCCGATGCTGCCGCAGTAGGTGTTGCGTAGTTTTTCTAGAATTTCACGTAACGTAGCGTGCTGGAAACCAAGTGTGCCATTGAGGAAAATGGGACGGTCATAATCAGCTTCGGTAAAGCCATGCGTCTTGGGATCGAGTTCAGAATAATAAGGGGCAGGAACGAGGCCAAGTGGATCAAGATTAGCCAAAAGATGTCCGCGCATGCGGTAAAGGCGGATTAGCCAGATGGCGCGCAAACTATCAAAGAGGGCCGTGTCAGCTGAAACACCGGCAGCACCAACATGTTGGGCTGGTGCTTTGCCATTTGTTGCAACGCCATTGGAGATAACTTTTTCTGCTTTTGCAGGAGCCCAGCTCGCGCCGCGCGTTTCGTTGAAGAGTGCTCTTCCATCTTCGCCAAGACCTTCAAAAAAGCCACGCCAGCTTGCATCAACAGTGGAGGGGTTTTCATTGTAGCGCTGATAAAGTTCAGCAATGAAATCGGCGTTAGCGCTGTAGAGAAATGAAGACTGCTCGAGAGACATAAAAGCATTCCTGGCACAGAATAGGCCAGCCTTCTGGGTAAACATTTATGAATGCCGCGGCTTGTGACCGGGCGATGGCCAAGTCTAGCCCATAAAAAAACAATATAAAAGTCGTTGTTTGTTGGTTTTTAGCGGTCTTTGAAGATTTTGCCTTCCTTCATCATCAGCGCCATTTGCTGATCGGAGAAGGTGCGGGCTTGACCAATGCGCTTATCGCGGATCAATGAACGAATAGGTGATCCGAGATTGTTAGCCTCCGTCGCCATAAAGCTTGCATAGAGACCATTACCCGTAAGGGATTGATGGACAACGGCTGTGAGGCCAGCCGCTAAGAGTAGGGCAGCGCGTGCGCCAATATCCTGCTCAGCTAATTGTAAGAGGCCTTCTAAAGCTTCTTCCATGCCGCCTGCATGCATTGTCGTAATAACTGTGTGTCCTGAAGTGGCTGCGCGCAGCAATTGGTTGGCGGCATCAGGCGTACGGATTTCACCTACAAAGATATAGCGAGGATGCCAGCGCAAAGAGCGCTTCAGCATAGGACCCCATTGAGAGTCATTGGTGATTTCTGATTGATAGCAATAACCAGCCGTGCCGCGACGCCCTTCAAGCGTATATTCAACAGGATCTTCAATCGTAAAGGCAACGCCGCCACATTGTTCAAGACAATCTAAAAGCAAAGAAGAGGCCGTAGTTGTTTTGCCTTGGCCGGTAGCACCACATAGAAGAATTAATCCGCTACGTGTGCCGAATTCCCGCAAGATAGGAAGAAATTGAGGAACAAAGCCGAGCTTGTCCAATTTGGGTGGCAGGGCAGGGATGCGACGCATAGCCGCCCAAGTTTTGCCGTTGGCTGTGTTGAGTTTAGCGACACGCAGACGCATGCCATCAAAAGCTAAACCTCTTTCGTAGCCAGCAAAATCTTTGTTCAGGGCTTCTTTGAGTTTGAGAATGTCGTCGTGAAATTCTGCAGGAACATCGCGATCAAGCAAATTGTTATTGCCGCCAACCAGCTCGCAATAATGGGCAGGCAGGTCATCATCCAGACATACATAGATGTCCATGAAATTGAGTTCGCGTAGCGGACGTTGTGTTGTCATTGAACAATCCCCTAACACCTAAAATAGCAGTCAGACAATGTGTCTCAAAAAGATGACCTAATTCTTAATTTTAGGCTGCCATTGCCTTAACCATGGTTGTGCCAAGCGCTGCTGGGCTATCAGCAACCAAAATTCCAGCTGAACGCATAGCTTCCATTTTATCGTTCGCACCACCTTTGCCGCCTGCAATAATAGCGCCAGCATGGCCCATGCGACGGCCCGGAGGGGCTGTCACGCCAGCGATAAAGCCAACCATAGGTTTCTTGATCTTGCTGCGTTTGAAAAATTCAGCGGCATCTTCTTCAGCTGAACCACCAATTTCACCAATCATGATGATACCTTTGGTTTCATCATCAGCTAAAAACATCTCAAGACAATCAACAAAGTTGGTGCCGTTCACAGGATCACCACCAATACCAATACAAGTTGTCTGACCAAGACCAGCTGCTGTGGTTTGGGCAACAGCTTCATAAGTCAAGGTGCCGGAACGTGAGACGATCGCAATCTTACCGCGCTTGTGAATGTGGCCAGGCATAATGCCGATTTTGCATTCACCCGGTGTAATAACGCCTGGGCAGTTGGGTCCAATAAGGCGTGTCTTCGATCCTTGCAGGGCGCGTTTGACGCGTACCATATCAAGAACAGGAATGCCTTCTGTGATGCAAACTACAAGTGGTAACTCTGCAGCAACGGCTTCTAAAATTGAGTCCGCTGCAAAAGGAGGCGGAACATAAATGACGGAGGCATTGGCGCCCGTCTTCTCAACCGCTTCAGCGACGGTGTTAAATACTGGAAGATCCAAATGTTCCGTGCCGCCTTTACCTGGTGTCACACCGCCAACCATCTTTGTGCCATATGCAATGGCTTGCTCCGAATGGAAAGTGCCTTGTGAGCCGGTGAAGCCTTGGCAGATAAGTTTGGTTTGTTTTCCTACGAGTACGGACATTTCATTTTCCAGTAAGTGTTAAAGAGCGGCAACTTGATGTGTTGATTGAATTCGAAATGTAGATACATCCCGATCAGCGTTGATACCGGTTATGACGCCGCGTACTTGATCGCTGATACCCTTCAGATCGATGAGGACGGCAGTGTCGGCATGGGCGATTAAAAGCGAACCATCAAATTCTGCGCCTGAGCAGCCAGGAATTTGCTTAACACGAGTAGTAATTTCACGTTTTAAATCTTCTGTTAACATAAAGGCCTCCTTTTAAAATTAAGCTGCTTTCTTTTTAACAGCACCTACAATTTTTTCAGCGGCATCAGCTAAATTATCGGCTGATAAAATCGGCAAGCCGCTTTCAGCTAAAATCTTTTTGCCTAATTCAACATTGGTGCCTTCGAGGCGTACAACCAAGGGCACATGGAGTTTAACTTCTTTAGCTGCGGCCACGACACCTTCAGCAATAATATCGCAGCGCATGATGCCGCCGAAGATATTTACAAGAATGCCTTGAACATGCTTATCGCTCAGGATGATTTTAAAGGCAGCTGTGACGCGTTCTTTGGTTGCGCCACCACCAACATCTAAGAAGTTGGCAGGTTCACCGCCATAAAGCTTAATAATGTCCATAGTTGCCATGGCAAGACCAGCACCATTGACCATGCAACCGATATTGCCATCTAGTTTTACGTAGTTGAGGCTGTGCTTGCTGGCTTCAAGTTCTGCTGGATCTTCTTCAGCTTCATCGCGCATTTCTTCGACGTCTTTGTGACGGAAGAGGGCGTTGTCATCAAAATTCATTTTCGCATCAAGAGCGATGATATCGCCTTTACCTGTGACGACGAGTGGATTGATCTCAACGATGGAGCAATCGAGATCGATAAAGGCGTTGTACATAGCCATCAGAAACTGAACGCATTTGTTGATTTGCTTATCCTGAAGGCCAAGACCAAAAGCTATTTCACGCGCATGATAGGGTTGCATACCTGTGACAGGATCAATTGCTACTTTTAAAATTTTCTCAGGATGCTTTGCGGCTACTTCTTCGATTTCCATACCACCTTCAGTCGACGCCATAACCGTAACGCGACTTGTTGCGCGATCAATGAGAAGACCTAAGTAAAGTTCGCGCTTAATATCGCAACCTTCTTCAATATAGATGCGACCAACTTTTTGACCATTGGGGCCCGTTTGGTGCGTGATGAGTTGCATCCCCAAAATACGTTTAGCTTCTGAAGCCACACCATCCATGGTTTTAACAACTTTAACGCCACCGCCTTTACCGCGGCCGCCGGCATGAATTTGAGCTTTGACAACCCAAACTGGCTCTTTGAGATCAAGAGCAAGAGCTTTTGCAACATCGGTTGCTTCAGCGGGTGTAAAAGCAACACCGCCACGTGGTACAACCACGCCATATTTTTTCAAAAGACTCTTAGCTTGGTATTCATGGATATTCATTGCGTTAAACCGTCATTTAAAGTGCAAAAGTGCAGAATCTGCTGCATCGCGAAACGCCGCAGAATTAGCGCGAATTAGGGGGTGGAGCAAGGATAAAGGAATGAAGCGCTAAGGCCCAAAAATAGGGCTTTAGCGACGCGGTCCGCCATAGCTGTTTCTAAGTGGCTTAGCCTTAAAGCCTGGCCCCGTAGGTTTGATTTCAAGCGCCATGGTCCCATCTCTAAAGACAATCCATTTTTTACCTTCACCATCTGTCTGACGTGTGGTGCCGATAAGCATCGTCTTTTTCCTGTTGTCTGCAAAGGCGTGCCTTTTTGGATCTTTGGCTGCATAGACGGGATCTGTAGCAACTTCCGCATAATAACGAAATGCAGCGGCCATATCTTGTACTACAAGAACATCTCCAGCCTCATCCTTTACACCTTGGATGAAAAGTCCAGCCAAAGCTAACTTGCTGCCATTATCATCACCTTGAGCGCCGCGTAGATACCATTTCACGGCGCGTTGAACATCGGCACCGCCTGATCTTTCTGGATCTAAATAAAGATCGCCAAGGCGTCCACAAGCGATAGCATTTTTAAAACGAGCTGCCTTCGTATAATATTGAATAGCGAACCCAAGATCTCGCTCGACACCCTGCCCGCGCGAATACAAATCAGCCAATTGGAGTTGGGAATAGAGATGACCCTGCTCGGCGGCCAATTGATACCACCGCACAGCTTCAACCATATTGGCTTTAACGCCAAAGCCGCGCTCATGGATCATGCCTAGATAATATTGGGCAACAGGTTCACTTTGGCTGGCTGCGGCTTCAAGTAGCGGTCTGGCTTCTGCATCGCGGGGCTTGCCCGGGATTCCATTGGTAAGTGCTAGGGCTAACAATGTCTGTGCATAAGGACTGCCTGATTGAGCTAGTCCTCTCATGTCTTCTATGACGCGCATAAAAATCTTTTTAGCTTCTGGGATATTTCTTGGAATGCCGCGACCATTAAAGAGGGAAATAGCATAACGGGCTGTGCAAAGAGTGTCTCTAAGCTGATATCCCCTTTTGACCCATTCAAGGAGTTCACTATCAGCCAAATGATGTCCGATAAGGCCGAACTCTCCTTCAGCAATATAATAGCCCATGAAAAGAGCTGACGGATCATCTTGATCTGCAGCTTCTGTTAGTTCATTTATATTAACGGTTTTGAGATCGATAATTTTGGATAAATCGTATTTCATAAATTTGCTTTCTTAAACTTCCTAAATTTTTGTCAGGAATACTATTTAGCGACGTAATTTTCGTCCTTTAGCTTTCTTCATGGCTGTAGGGCGCGTGGCTCCAGAAATCCTAGTTTCTTTCGCAGAAGATCCATCTTCAAAAACAAGCCACTTCTCTTGGCTTTGGGGCGTCCAGGGCTGATCATTTTCATCAACTGTATTGACAGCTTGAGCTAAGAGTTGAGCTTTCTTGCTGCCATAGCGAATTCTGCTGGTATTTTTTAACGCGGGGTCATGAAGCAAATCTGAATAAAGAGAAAAGGCATCGGCTAAGCT
>JBASWO010000031.1:0-2083 GCA_049276515.1 Alphaproteobacteria bacterium | reverse complement strand
GCCTTCATCTTGCGAGAGCCATAATTTACGAATTTCTTCAGCCGCAGGTGAGCCGCCAACTTCGCGCGTCAAAACAACTTTGATGCCTTGCTTACGCAAATAGGCAGCAAGCTTCTTAGCTTGCGTGGATTTTCCGGCCCCTTCTCCGCCCTCAAGGGTGATGAATTTGCCGCGTGCCACTTGATTAAGCCTTATTGAAAAATTTCTGAATTTTAACGACTAGCCTTTCAAAGAAGCCCAATTGCGGCACATCAGCGCCTGCGATAAGCGGCACTTGTTTTGGCTCCATGCCAGGGGCCGAAATCGTGAGCTTTCCTAACACTTGTCCTTTGGTGATAGGCGCTGGTACGGGCTCCGTAAAATTCACTTCTGTATTAAGACTAGCCCGTGCACTGCGCGGCAAGGTGAAAGCCGCATTTTCTCCAGCTACAACAGGAACTGTTTGAGCCTGTCCTAACCACACTTTGGCATCAGCAACTTTATCATTGGCTTTCACAACAGGGTAATAACCAAATTCCCTAAAACCCCAATCCAAGACATGGGCTGACTCGTCCGCACGCGCCTGCATATCTTTCATAGCATTGAGAACCAAAACCAGACGACGACCATCGTGCACGGCTGATGCGGTGAGACCATAGCCAGCTTGCTCTGCATGCCCTGTCTTCAAACCATCAACATTCATATTGCGGTAAAGCAAAGGATTGCGATTGCCTTGTTTGATTTTGTTATAGGTGAATTCTGTTTCCGAGAAATAATGATAATGCTCGGGATAATCGCGGATCAAAGAAACAGCAATTGTCGCAAGATCACGTGCCGAGGAGTAATGCTGTGGATCTGGTAAACCTGTCGCATTTGTAAAATGGCTATTGGTCATACCAAGTTCTTGAGCCTTGGTGTTCATCATATCAGCAAAAGTACCTTCAGAGCCCGAACCCAAGCCTTCGGCCAAAACAACAGCGGCGTCATTACCGGATTGCACAACAACACCACGGATCAGATCTTCAACTTTGACGCGCTCACCAACATTGACAAACATGCGTGAGCCTTCTTGCTTCCAGGCACGCTCGCTCACAGGCAATGTGTCATCCATTTTTAATTTACCGTGTTTGATCGCATCAAAAACACAGTAGATCGTCATCATCTTACTCATAGAGGATGTCGGCATTTGCGCATCGGCGTCTTTGGCCAAAAGTATTGTGCCCGTGTTGGCATCAATCAAGAAAGCCTGTTTGGCTGCTGTTTCAACCGGAGCCACGGATTGGGCCAAAACAGGAAAAGCAAAAAACGCTGCAATTACAGCAAGTAAAAAGGGTGTCTTCATGTTGTCTCTCGGTTAATCGACCACGGTGCGGGGGTTCGCAACACCCGCCTTTTTGACCCGTTCTATCATCATATCAGCCTTGGTGACATCTGCAATCGGCCCGATACGAACCCTGTAAAACTGCTTGCCGTTAACAAGGGCTGGCGCCACTTTTGTTGGCCCTAGACTGGAAAGCTTTTGCTCAAGCCTTATAGCATTGTCTTGAACTGTAAAGGCGCCAGCCTGGACATAAATCTGATGATCGCCACGCACGGGAACCTGCACAACTTCGGCAACAGGTTTGGTTTCTAACAATTGAGCGTGAATCTGAGGTGTTGTTTGAATGGGCTCAAGTGTTTTGGTTTCAACTGGCTCGACACCTGCAGATGGTGACAAGGCTTGTTGGGGCTGCGGTTGTGCGGATGCCACTTGTGTCGAGCTTCCATAACGGCGCATCGCATCTGCAATCGCCTTGCTTTCATCAGCAAGCACTTGGACGCGAACTTTGGCTGTGCCTTGCATCTCAAAACCTAAAAGCTGCGCGGCACGTTGCGACATATCAATAATACGTGCGCCGGAGAAAGGACCGCGATCATTCACACGCACCACGATGGAGCGACCATTATCAAGATTAGTGACACGCGCCAAAGTTGGCAGCGGTAAAGTTTTGTGAGCAGCAGTTAATTCGTTTTTATTAAAAATTTCGCCGTTAGCTGTCATCTTATTATGAAAATCGGCGCCATACCATGAGGCAATACCGGTTTCGTCATAACTGTAATCTTC